>NZ_JBHIRD010000007.1:16614-26141 GCF_042196905.1 Bartonella sp. AA89HNZF | reverse complement strand
TTATGTGGGGTGAACTTGGTGGGGCATGGTGGGCGCAGAATGAGCTTATCGATTTCCATAGTGCATGGGCTCCCTTTTCTCAAAAGAACTGTTTTATAGGGCTGGATTGTTGGGAAAAGCAAGGTGGAGAGGGGGAGTTTTGCCGTTATATGGGGTGGAGAGCTTTGGGGGAATGCTGGAGCCCAAGTGATGGGAGAGCATTGAGGGAATAAATGCTCACAGGCTGTTTTATCTGAAAAATTTGATTTTATTGTTTAAAAAAAGAAAAGGCTAATGTCATGGATCAAGAACACTTAACGCCGGCAGAACAAAACCAATTGAAACAAGATTTTCTGGTCTCAACACAAGAGGGAGAAGATGGTGAAATTGCAAGAGAAGAAAAAACTCTTGAAGATAATTTCCAAGGGCAAGTGCATCAACAACAGTACTCTTCGCAAAAGGCTGGAAAAGAAGTTCAAGGGGGAGAAGATGTTCCACCAGATCCACAAAAAGACTTCATGGGCTATATGCAATGGTTGGGAAAAACACTCCAAAAACAAGGGCTTTTACATGAAAAACCCCAAGATAAACCGACTGTTTGTGAAGCAGAACAGTTGCACGCATTCTATCAACAGTCTGTTGCCAGTGTTAAACAAAAACATCATGATTTTGATCAAGCAGCTGATTTTATTTATGAAACGCGGGCTAGACAGTTGGCTGCTTGTGCTTCGCTCTATCCTGAGATGGCAGATCCCCAAAATATTGATGCGATAATTGGTGATGAGTTGAAGCAGATCTTGCGCGATTGTGCGCAAAAAAATCAAAACCCCGCTGAAGTGATTTACACGATTGCACAAAAAATTGGCTACACAAATGTTCCCAATAACATGGATGAAAATTTACAGGAAAGACACAATTCTGCGCGTACTCTTGCTGCTTATAACGGTTTAACGCCAAATGGGCCGATTTCTTTGGATATGCTTGATAAAATGTCAGAAGCAGAATTTAGCGCTTGGGTTGCTGATCCTAAAAATAAAGCTTCTTTTAATCGTTTAATGGGGGGAAGAGAATTTTAAAAACAAAAATGTGGCAGGGTCTTTTGCGGGAACGTGGAGCGGCTTTTGGTGCGTGAAGGTGGCAGGCGTTTTTTGAGGGAACAGGGGCGGGGGGAGTGGGGAGAGAAGATGTTTCAAAGAACGGATGCGGTGAGGAGAGCTCTTATAAGGAGGAGGTAGAGGCTAACAGAAATTAGATAAAACTCACGAACAACCTATTCACCATCTGAAATGAAATGTGGTGTTTTGAGCGCCCGGCGCTTTGCCGGGTTTTTTTATGTCAAGAAAACTTTTAGAGGATAAAATGACCGTAACTTATATCGGACTTAATGACCCAATGGCAGTGCGCACATGGTCTAAATTACTAAACCAAGAAGTCTCAAAAGCAATTCCAATTGCACCGTTGATTGGAAATGATTCAAACAGTATCGTACAATTAAAGGATGAAACCACGAAAGCAAGTGGGGATGCCATTAGCTTTAATTTGCGTGTGCAGTTGCTAGGCGATGGGGTGAGTGAAGGGCAGACATTGGAAGGCAATGAAGAAGCTTTACAGTTTCTCAATGATCGCTTGGCAATTAATGAACTCGTTCATGCTGTGCGTGTCAAAAATGAGGGAACGATTGATCAACAACGAATTCTCCATGATTTGCGCACCGAGGCAAAAAATGGTTTGGTTGATTGGTATGCAGATCGTCTGAGTATGATGTTCTTCATTCAAGTGTGTGGTTATACCGCAAAAGCTATTAACTTTGAAGGACGCACGATTACCCTTAAACCAGTTCATTATGGGTTTAATGCGCCAACGGCACCAACCAATAAACGCGTGGTACGTCCTAACGATAAAGCAAAGGATGAGGACTTAAAAGAAGGCGATGTTTTTGATCTTAAGCTCATTGATAAAGCTGTCGAACGGGCTAAATTGGCAAATCCTAAAATTAGACCTGTGCGGATTGATGGTGAAAATGTCTATGTGCTGTATCTGCACCCAACCCAAGTGACGCAATTGCGAACCAATACAGATGCGGGGCAATGGCTCGACATTACTAAGGCAATCTATAGTGGAAGTCGTATCAAAAATCCGCTCTATGATGGGTCTTTGGGCATGTATAATGGTGTGGTTTTACGCGAAGCTGAACATATTACCGAAGGGGTTGAATCTGGGACGGCAAATAAAGCTGTACCAAATGTGCGGCGGGCTGTTCTGCTTGGTGCGCAGAGTGCTGTGATTGCTTTTGGTAAAGATCGAGGGGCGACACGCTATAAATTGGTGGAGGAACTCTTCGACTATGAAAGAGAATTCGGGGTTGCGGCAAAAACCATTATTGGGATGAAAAAAACTTGCTTTACCTTGCCAGGAAGTACGCAAGGGGCTCAGGATTTTGGCACTATCGTCATTCCAACTTATGGAGCGCCCGCTTAAAGCGAATGTTTGCTCTCTTCCCCCAACAAGAGGGATCTGTTGGGGGAAAAATTTAAAATGCTTCCAGAAACAAGGACAGGCTTATGACCACTTTATCCACTGATCCCCAAAATCTAAACCTTACACATTCAGACCATTCTAAAACTTTTGCTTATATGGTCGCGCTTATTCAAGATGAAATTGACGATACAACAGCGGAATATTCCCTGCAAATTCAAGATTCAATTTTTACGGCTTTGCGTTTGTGTGAACGCGAACCCTTTTTCTTTAATGAAAAAAGAGAAAGGACGTTTAAAACACAAAGTGGTAAAACATGGTATGGGCAAGAAGAGGGAATTTGTATTAAATCAGAAAAGGTTTTAGAGAGCGTCTTTTTAGCAACAAACGATGAAACACCAACAAAATTGTTCTTTAAGCCCTTGGAAGTGTTGCATCAACAATATGGTATGCATCCTGCGCTAGGAACGCCATTCTTTTATACCTACCTTGATCAAAAAATAGGACTCTTTCCAACACCAGAATATGTGGAAACCGTAAAGCTCTCGTATGCTCCTATTCATATTGCGGATGAACAGCTGAGAGAAGATGATAATCCTTGGTTGCTTCATGCTTTTGATCTTATTAAAGCACGGGCAAAATATGAATTGTATAAAAATATCCTTAAAGATCCTGAATATGCCGCCGTTTCTTTCAGAGATTTTCAAGAACAGCTTCAAGCTTTGCGTATTGAAACATCGCGTCGAAAAGGTTCTTCAAAAATTCGTCCAATGCGTTTTTAAAAGGCTTTTTTCGAAATCGTTTATGGCGGGTGTTGAAGGTTAGTTTGTCCTTTATGGTTGGATGCGCGTTGGGTGTTGATGGTGAAGCGCTGGTGTTTGGCGTTGGGCTCCACCATTCTTTATGGTCACATTTTGCTCGATGAATTAAACAACTTGAGGTTGTTTATTTTCTTGCATTTTATGCCTTTAGAGTTTTGTTCTAAGGGCTTTTATGGTTAGTTATTATCAATAAGCCTTGGTGTTTTGAATGGCACTGGGCTCTTTAGAGATTTTATGGGGGTCTTAATGGCTTTTTCCCCCGTCATTGTGGGTGATTGCGGGCAGTTGATTTTGGTTAGGCGCTGGTGGATGGCGTTGGGGTGGCTATTATTGATGGTATCGTTTTTTTGATGCATTAAACAACCTAAGGTTGTTTATTTTCTTAAATTTTATGCCTTTAGAGTTTTGTTCTAAGGGCTTTTGTAGTTTTTTTTATTATTAATAAGCCTTGGTGTCTTGAATGGCACTGGGCTCTTCAAAGATTTTATGGGGGTCTTGATGGCTTTTTTCCCAATCGCTGATTATCGACCCGATGTGGCGGATATCAATGGAATTTTTACTGATGAACTTGTTAATGTGCTTCCAGCTGATGGCTCCTATATTCCTATGCCAAGTTTTGAACCTTTATCAGAGCCTTGTCCGGAGCCAATTTTAGGCGCTCTTGCGGTTAAAACAAAAAATGGGGTTTCTATTATTGCTGGGACAAGAGAAAAAATCTACTTGCTTGATAATACAACAATGAAGTGGAGGGATATTAGCCAAAAAGGAAAATCTTATCTTGCTAATATCGATGCTCCGTGGTCTTTTGCTTTGTTTGGTGATTTGATCATTGCTGTTAATGCCAATGATAGACCACAAGTGATCGATATTAACCATGATAAAACATTTAGAAATTTAGGAGGTAATCCGCCACAAGCGGGGATTGTTCGAATCTGGGGAGATTTCGTTTGTTTGATGAAATTAACCGAAAATCCAAGACGGGTTCATTGGTCTGGATTGAATGATGCTGAATTTTGGACCGTGGGGAAAAAAAGTTGTGATTATCAAGATTTTCCTGATGGCGGATTCGTCCAAGGGGCAACCGAGACAACAAATCCAATTATCTTTATGCGTTCTGCAATCTATGCCGGTTCTTTTATCCCTGGATCAAAGATTATTTTTAGTTTCCAAAAAATCCACGATAAACGAGGCGCTAAAAATGCTGAATCAATCGTTTGTCGGGGCGATTTAGCATTCTTTGCCGATGAGGGCGGTTTTTATCAAATAACAAATGAGGGACAGATTATCCCTATTGGGTTCGAAAAAGTGGATCGAACGATGACAGCAAAATCAAGGAAGGATAATCTGTACACCCTGTCTGCTGCTATCGATGGGGTGTATAATCGTGTTTATTGGATGGTTGATTCTGATGAGAACATTCATAAACGGATCTTGCTCATTTATGATTGGGGATTGCAAAAATGGACAAAAGCTCTCGTCGATATCAAAATGATATTGCCTATTTTCTTAGCCGGAACAACCCTAGAAGGTCTTGATTTTGTGACTAAGAATATTGACGATTTGTCCTTTTCTCTTGATAGTAAAGTGTGGAGAAATGAATCACCTATGCTGGGGGCATTTGATCAACAGGGCAGACTGGGGTCGTTTTCTGGGTGTCCTATGGCTTGTGTGGTGATATCACAAGAAATGGGACAGACAAATGGCATGATAACACGCGTGAAAAATATTATGCCTCAAGTCAATAGTGGAAAGTTTTATTTATCTGTGGGAATGCGCTTTCGACAATCTCTTGAAGAGAAAACTGTTTGGTTGCCAGAAAAACAACCCTCTTATAATACTGGACAAATTCATTGTCGCGCAAGGGCACGGTTTTATCGCTTTAAATTGCGTATTCCTGAAGGGGTGAATTGGACTCATGTCACCGGATTTGATGTGGAATTGACGTCTGCCGGCATGCGATAGGCATACCTTTTGTAATACCATGCGATAGGCTCAAAGCCTCTATTATTAAAGAACAAATGCCCCATAGGCTCTCCTTAAGCCTTTATAAACAAAGGCACAATGCGATAAGCTGTGTCTTTATAATATGAAGAACAAGGTGGTGCGTTATGTTTCATGCTTTTCTGCGATAAAGGAAAAATAGGCTGCACAATGGTTTATTTTTATAAAGAAGAAAGTTCCCTCTTTGTTGTGACAAAGGGATGATGGGGCTTTTTTTCTTTTATTGTGCGGGGGGCATGGAATGCGTGAAGTATGCATGGGGATGCGTATTGCTCAAATGAGGGAAATGACAAAGCTAAAAGAGCTAAAATTATGATGCTTGAGAGTCAAGATTTATATTCTGCTCATCTGACAGAGCAGTGGCCATGGGAAAAAATAGCTCCCTATCAAGAGGATCTCAATGCTGCATTGAAAAAATATGCGCAGCGCTTTCCGGATGATGTTTGTCTGGAAAAAATTGCTGAAGAAATCGCTACAGGACAAGCACAATTGTGGCTGGTCTTAAAAAATAAAATCCAATTTAGTGCTTTTGCAATTACCAAAGTTGAAATAACCCATACGGGGAAAAAATGCGTCGTTCTCTCAGATCTTGCGGGAGAGGGAGGGCTGAAATTGGTCAAGTTGATTGATGAAGTCGAAAAATGGGCGCGAACAATCAATGCGGACGAAATGCACATGTTTGGAAGAACTGGATGGGCGAAAAAGCTCGCTCATCACGGATATTCTCGTAATCTTATTCAATATAGAAAGGTTCTGAACCCATGAGTAGAAAAACCACACCTCAAGTGCAGACAACAACACAAACAAATGCACCACCCGCTTGGGCTGCTGATATTCTTAAACAAGCCAGTGCTAACGCGCTTGGACTTTATAATAAAGGAATTGGTGGAAACGTTTATCAGGGAGAGAGAGTTGCCGGTCTTAGCGATATGACAAAAAATGCGCTGACCGGTTTACAACAAGCAGCAGGGCTCTATAACAATCCAACGGTAACGCAATGGTTGAATGCACCAACCAACAGCGCTACAAATCTTTCCGGTATGGCTAAGGGAAGCTGGATTGGAAGCAATAGTAAATTTAATACTGCATTGCAAAATGCTTTGAATAAAACTTCTGATGCGATTAATCAATCTATGTCTGGGGCAGGACGTTATGGTTCTGGCGCTCATACTGGTGTGCTGGCCGATGAGTTAGGCGCCTTGGCAACAAATGCTGCGGTACAGCAGTATAATCAAGATATTAATAATATGATGAACGCGAACCAGATGATTGATCGCTCTCAGCAGGATCAGGTTAATGCAGCAAATAGCTATTATCAAGGACAGAGTAATGCGCAAAGCAATGCTTTGAAAGGAGGAATGATTCAAGATATGAATCGTCAAAATGTCTTAGATGCGGAGCGCCAAAAATGGTCAGAAAAAGATAATCAAGATTGGAATCGCTTAGAACGCTTGTTACAGGTAGGAACACAGGCTGCTGGAAATTACGGCACAACTTCAGGAAAATCTACAACAATACCTTCTGTTACAAAAGATCCGTTGCGTGATGCGCAGCAAGTGCTTGGATTGGTCGGAGGAATTTTAGGGCTTTGTGACGTGAGAGCAAAAGAAAATATTATCCCTGTGGGGCAGAAAAAGGGATATCCACTTTATACCTTTAATTATAAAGGAAATCCACAACGTTATCAGGGCGTTATGGCGCAAGATGTGTTGCGTGTGAAGCCTGAAGCTGTTTATGTCAATGCAAAAACAAAGTTATTGCATGTTGATTATGACAAAATAGGTTTGAAAATGGAAAAAGTGAAAATGGAAAAAATACCGGCATCTAAAAATAAAGTTGCGGCTTTCTTTTCTTCATTTTTTGCTCGTTTTCCCTTTTTGAAAAAAGAGTATCTTCTATGAGTTCAATTTATGATTGGTCAATTGTTGCATCAGAAAATGCTTATGTAGACGAGAGTATAAACTGGGCAGAAGGGCAACCGCCAAGCACAGTCAATGATAGTGCTCGCGCTATGATGCAACGCATCAAAGAATATTTGTTGGATAATGGGGGCGGGATTGAAACACAGTTTACTGTCGATGTGAAAAATGAGACAACGTCACTTCGTTTGTCAACAAAGTCTTTTTTTGAGACTTATATGGATGGCATTGTTGTGCGCTTTAAAGCACAAGGCGTCAATAGAGGAAAGACAAATATTTCTTTGAATCAATTACTTCCACGACCAACTTATATGGCAACGCCAGAGGGTATCATGCCTTTAAAAGGGGAGGAAATTCAAAAGGGGGGGCTTTATGAAGTCGTCTATACGCGTGATATTGCCGGAAAAAATGCTGATGGCTGGTTTTTAACCAATCCTACTATAAAACTTCCTGAAATCCCTCCCTTTCCTCCTTTGCCTGAAACTTTTTCTTCTGGATTTATCGGGACTTTTGCTACAGAAAAAATACCCTCTGGATGGTTACTCTGTGATGGTAAAGAATATTCGCGAAGGAACTATGCTAATCTCTTTGCTGTTTTGGGAGAAACATGGGGAAAAGGAGATGGGAGAACAACATTCAATGTTCCGGATTTGCGTGGAATGTTTTTACGGGGGCTCGATAGTGGAAAAGCAATTGATAAAGGACGTCGCTTGGGAAGTCGACAAGAAGAGTCTTTTAAATCTCATACTCATGAAGGAAAAACAGATTCGACAGGCAAACACCAGCATAGTTATCCAAAGGTTGAAAAAAAGATTCTATACTACAATAGCGGGACTTATAAAGAGGATGTCGCTATGGTGTCTTGGACTGGTTGTTTGACAGCTCCTGCGGGAGAGCATGAACATAAGGTCTTGTTGCAAAAAACAGGGGGAGATGAAACACGCCCTGTCAATGTGGCGGTGGTTTATGCTGTCAAAGCCTGAGAATGAAAGCTGTGTGAGAGAAAGATAAAAATGCTTGCAAAATGTTTGTTATGAAAAAAGTCTTATAGAATATATTGTGCAGAAAGTTTTGAGGCGCTTTAGAAAAAAAACTCAACTCTCTTTATTCTTTTATTTTTTGTGCTGCCTTTGTTGGATGCCTAAAGGTGAGTTTACCTATTGTTCTTTAGAGGATCAAGACAGTGATTATTAAAGGTAGGGAAAGAACAAAAAAAATTTCTTTATTCATGGCGTTTTTTGCTGAGGAATAAAGATTTTATCCCAAATGCCTCTCTCTTGTGGTATCGTGATCCATTGTTTCAAGTGCTGGGTTTAAACCGCTGCTGTGCGATGACAAAAAGCCCCTAGATAATTTTATCCTATTATAGCGTAAATACCGTCATTAAAACACTATTATTGAAGCTGGTGATATCAGTAAGATAGCTTAAAGTATTTAATACATTAGCAACTGTTTTGGGGAGGATTTGCTTGGTTAAGTATTATGCAAGTGAATCATATAAATAATGAGCAGGTATGGAGCTCCTTCAGAGGAGTTGGATTGTTTACAAACCGATGTGGGGCTAAAACCTTTGTCCTTTGAGGGTGGTGGGAAGAGGTCAACGGATATGTTTATTTAAAGCGAGAAAAGGCAAAATGAAGCACTCCCTTTTTTGGCAAAGCATGTAGGAAAAAAGCGCTCTTTGCTTTCAAAATGGGTGCACTGTTGGCTAGAAGCAGCAGGTTGGTGATGCGTTGTAACGTATGGTGAGGCATTGAACTCTCTGAGATGGCATTTTGTGCTTATCAGGCAACTTCTTGAAACAGGATGAGAGTGATACGAGAAAATCTGTAAGACAATAGTTTGTTCCGTTGTGTTGTAAAATACCATTGTTTGAGATGCGGTTAAAATTTTATGCATAGGGTGTTTTTCGTCTGTGAGTATTCCTAAAGCAGTGTTTTTTTGTAGAGTAACTCTAAATAGGGACGCATTACAAAGAGGCATTTGAAGGGGAAAGCCAAGTTAAATCTGTTAGATAAGAAGCCAGATTGTTTACAAACCATTGTTTATTGATTGGCATTATTTAAAGACCGGTGTGGGCTTTGTCCTTTGGGGAAAGGTTGACACAGCATGCAAGGTGATCAAACATTTTTCTTTGATTATCAGGTGATAAAGTCAACATTTTAGGTGGAAAACAGAGTATAATCTAAAAAAATACCTTGTAAAAATTTTCGATGAGGAAATTTTTTTCAAAAACCTTTCATATGGTTGTCTGAGGTTGTCTGAGGTTGTCTGAGGTTGTCTGAGGTTGTCTGAGGTTGTCTGAGGTTGTCTGAGGTTGTCTGAGGTTGTC
>NZ_JBHIRD010000007.1:8684-16514 GCF_042196905.1 Bartonella sp. AA89HNZF | reverse complement strand
TGAGGTTTTCTGAGGTTTTCTGAGGTTTTCTGAGGTTTTCTGAGGTTTTCTGAGGTTGTCTGAGGTTGTCTGAGAAATGCAAGAGCCGTACAACGGAAAAAAATATGCAAATGCTCAACGGCTGTTTAGCTTATTAAAAAGGGGGATATAATGGCACTTTTTCCATTTTCTATTGCTGATATTGATGATCCTGAATGTATTCGTGTCGTTCTTTATGCTAGCGGAAGAATGGGACATGCTCCTTTAAACGCATTGTTGAAGAAAGCATATGAAGATATTACAAAAATTTCAAAGCGCATGGATGCTTTAGAAAAAAAATTAAATGCTCTAGATCTTACCAGTGTCGAACAGAAAAAAAATGAGAAAGAAGAGAAGCAAGACAGTATTAATAGTGTTGTGAGTGGTGGAATAACGACATCAAACAGTTTTGTGAGCGCACCAGAAATTAAAACAGAATCATCGTCCGCTGGAGACATATTTTTTTCTCCAATATACGAGGCACCAAAAATAGACTACAGCTCTTTTATTTCAAAATTTACAGCACATAAGCCGCTAGAATTACACAGTAGTGTTGCTCAAAACATCAGTGTTGAGCATTCTAGAGAGATTTCTTCTTTGTTAGAAAAGAGTGATCATAACAATATGTATGGGTTGAAGCTGTAGATCAGATAAACCTGATTTATATCTTCGGTGGGGACTGGAATTGCACTCTGTTTGAGATGTTAAAAAAGGGGTAAAAATTGATAGAGAAGCGTTGTTGCAGGATAAGTTGATCATGCGTTGTTGGGGAGAGTAGGGCGCATATTGAAATCTAAGGGTAAGTTTTTAAAGCCTACAGAGAAAGGAGCTGTGCCCAAATAGAAACGCATGGCAAAAGAAGCTTTAAAAAAATAAAAAATCTTGCAATACTTTGAAAAAGCTTTTGGATAGAGCATTCGATGATTTTAAATCTATAAAAAATTGCCATTTTCACGCTTTTTTTTAAAGAGAAAAAGAGCAGTTCATCGCAATTTTAATTTGTTAAAAATCCCATAAAAAGAAAATATTAATTGCCAAAAGGACAAAAGCAGAAAAATGCCTATAAAAAAATCATGCGTATCGTTGTGTCTTTTCTTATAAAGAAGAGAAATGCTGTACTGTTGGAGCAGGCTTGAAGGCTAACGTTTCACTTGTTTTCTTATCAGACAAGATTGTACAAGCGGTTGTTGATTTGTCTTATCCTGTTTATGCTGTAAAGACTGTCCTTTCAGGTGTGATGATATAAGGCAAGCTCTTTGTAAGAGCCTCCCTGATACAAAAAGTGTTTTTTTAAGGGCGTGGAAAATATTTAAGGCAGGCTTATTTGTTGAGCTTTAAGTTTAAGTCAATCACATGTGAGAAAGCCAAATGGACCCCACTGCAATCTGGGCTGTTGATAAATCAGATTGGGTGAAGAATCTTCATCTTTTGAAGTGGTGGATGTAAGTTAAGAAAAACCCGCTTTTACAAGCGTAAAAGAACGGGTCTTATTATAATTATGGACTTAAATCATGTGTGTTTTTTCATGGATTATATTGAGATAAAGCTACAAAGTATTTTGATTTATTTGATACGTTTTTATTTTAGAAAGTGTATTGTTATAAACAGCTCTCCTCAATACGAATGTATCATTATTTATACTCTTTTTGGATATTTTTATAAATATAATTAAAAAGCTTGCAATACTATACGTTTTGTGTATAAGTATTTATTATTGATTTCTTTTGTATTTTATTTAGTTATATCTCTATTCATAAGCCGCGCCTTTAAATGGTGCGGCTTTTTTTACTTTCTAATAACAGGGGCGCTATATATTTGTTATTGAGATGGCTTTGGATATTTTTCTCATTATTGTATTTTGTGATTTCATTTTGCAGTGAAATCTTTAAATTCTTGTGTGTTTTATCCCAATAGGGAAGATTCAAATAAAAATGCAGGCGTCTGGTTTCGGTTTCTTTGCTTTGGTTGGGGGGGCGTTGAATAGTTAAAGAATCTTTGTGATTGTTTGACAGAGAATGATATGAGGTGAAGCATAAAATGGTGGCGCATTTGAAGGGCCATTATCATGCATGCCAGCATGGTCAAAAATGCAAATGTGTCTTTAACAGTGTTTGTTGATCTCGATTAGAAAGTCTATTCTTTTTTGTTAGGAGTTTTACATCTATAATCTCTTATCTTGTTTTAGCGACTGCTTTTTGAGGGGGCGGTAATAGAAGGCGTATAAGATTTTATATATGAAGTGTTTGTGTGGTGAATAACGGTAAATCCATTGAGCACTCCCATCTTTACGATTATGCAGAGGCAAGCCGGCACCATCATTGTATTTTCTAGCTCCCAATATTTACGACAGCCTTGGTTCGTGAGATGCTTCATAAGAGCCATATGCCTTTCTTATACAGTTTTTAATCCACATGCCAGCTCCGCTTGTAACTTGTAAGCGACATGGTTTTGATTGTTTCAACAAAAAACAAACTTCGGATGAGAGAATCCTATGGTGTTTGGGTTTTTCATTCAACGTGCAAAACAATAAAGACTCTTTATAAATCAATATGATGTGTCTTAACAAAGACGAATTATTTATAGAATCGCATGGATGAAGAATCTTCGTCTTTAAAAGTGGTGAAAGAAAATCATCAACCCTATTTTTTCATAAAGGGTATGAGAAAAGTGTTTCATAAGAATTATACGGTAAAAAAGAGAGTCTTTTGACATAAGAGTCTTGATCGTTTGCGGCTATAACCTGTATTGTGTACACAGATACTTCTATCGTTTTTTGCTGTAAAAGCTTCTCTTGGGATATTAAAGGGTACAATCTTTATGGAAAAAAGAATCCGAGCAAGACAAAAGGCTTATTTCAAAAGATTATATCGCAAGATTGCTTTTGTTTGCATAATACTTTTTTGTATAGTGTTTTTGTGTTTTGTTGTTGCAAAGGTGGTTAGTTATTTTTCTTCTCATAAAAAAGTAACACAACAAGCACCCGTTGAATTGGTTATTCCTGTTTTTGATCTACGCGTATATTGCAAGGAAATTTCTGCCTCCGTTATGCCCGATATGAAAAGAGAGGTTTATCAGCATTGTCTTAATTTGGAAAGTGAGGCCTATTTTGCTATTCGTGAAATGTGGGATAAGCTTTCTGATAGTGCTAAAAAACAATGTTTGACGAGGGTCCGTCCTGGGGATGGAAATTATTTTCTCTTACGAGACTGTTTTCTGAATGAAAGAGAAAATAAAACAGGCAAAAGGCGCAATTACTTTTAAGTTTTTATAGGGAACGTTAAAAGGATGCGAATTTTGATAAAAAGATAAAAGCCTCTTAAATGACTATCTGCCTCATGACCAATAGCAGCTTGATTTATTTATCTTGTTATATCGCACTTCTTATTTAAGGTATGGCGATATAAGATATGGATGGCCTCCTTGAAATGTTTAAGGGGGCGTGGTGGAGTTTCTGGAGGGGTTGTTGCGCTTTTTTAAGGGAAATAACGAGTGTGGGAAACCCATTTCGTAATGGCTTTGGTGAATGGTATAATGGTAAAACCCTCATGAAATGTATAAAATTTATAAAGCAAGTTCATCTTTATGGTTTAAAAAAGAGTAAGCTGGTACTATCTCACACTTTGCTCCGCTTCCAATGGTGCCTCTCGACAGCCCCTTAGCCTTAGAGACGGTTCATAAGAGGTACTTTTAGTATTTTTTTTCGTTTTTACTCCATGCAGGTTTTCCTACGTGTAACATGCAAGAAAAAGAGATTGATTCAATAGCAAACAGATTGAGGATGAAAAATCCTACGGTATTAAGTTTTCTTACTCAACACAAAAATATGAATTATCATTACAAATCAATTCAGTGTATGAATTTTATAAGTATTTTCATTGTTGACAGACCCGTGTGATTTGAGAATCCTCGTTCTTTGAGGGTGTAAGTCAATAGACATGACAAAAATGAGTAAAAAAACATTTTTTTATAAACATTCAAGGCTTCTTCATGCGTAAAGCGCTGTGTTGGGTTTTAAAATGTGCTTGTTTTATAATTCCAGTTTTCTTTATCAGAAAAGATAAGTAAGGAAATACGTTAGGCCATTCTTATTGATAGGCTTTGAGGAGGGTATTTTTTTGAGAAGAAGCTGATTTTTAAAAAAGTGTGACATATTGGTTGTTTTTTTCATAATTTGATATTTTTTTGTATTTAAATATTTTGTTTTTAAGCTCAATTTGTTATAAATAAAAACTGTGATTAACTTAAAAACTCTATGGGTTAAAATAAAAATTGATAGTATCGTTGGCTTTTTTGGGAAAGAAGATTGATCTCTTGGTGATTATAGGGCTTGAATAATACTTCGTGTTAATCTATCTATAAAAATTAAGAGGTTTTGTGAAGCGATCGTGGATTATCGCTCGCAAGGGGTTGCTTTAGCGATGAAGAGAGGCTATATTTATAAAATAAAGAGGTTCGCGCAGTGACTCGTTGGGATGGAAGTGCTTGTGAGTTAAATGCACGAGGGGGTAGAGAATATCGGCGTTTTTAGAGCAAAAAAGGAAGCTTCTACTATTCTCTGGCAGGAATTTTTTCTTTGTCAGGTGTGTTATATGTGTGTTTTCCTTTTTGTTTTCCACAAGATAATTATTTTTTTTAGTGAAATATGGTTTATTTTAAAAAAAACACTTGGCATTTTACGTGAACATCATTAGGTTTCTGCTGTTTGACAGAGAAAAAGGGAATTTTTGATTTACGATTTCCCTGCTGTTTTGTGATTTTCAAGAAAATATATGCTTTTATCAATATCAGTAGGGTTCGTTTGAGTGAAATAAACGCGGATAGCTTGATAAGCGTATGTTAAACGTGATCAGCATTATCAAAAGATAATGCAATGAGGAAGAGTCAATTAAGACACACATAAGACAAACACTCCAAAAAGGGATAAAGATGAGGCCACAACAAAATAGACGGGTACGCGGTCGCAATAATAACAATAATGGTAATAACAATAATAATCGTCGCGGGCCTAATCCGTTGTCTCGCAATTATGAAAGTAGCGGTCCGGATGTTAAAATTCGCGGGAATGCTCAGCAAATCGCCGATAAATACATAAGCCTTGCGCGTGATGCACAAGGTGCAGGTGATCGTGTTATGTCGGAAAATTATTTACAACATGCCGAGCACTATTTGCGTATTATTTTAGCAGCAGCTGGGCAAATGTCTCAATCGCCTCGGCGTGATGAAAATCGTGGTGATGAAAACGAAAATCGTGATGAAAACAATGGACAAGAATGCGGTGAAATAAATCTTGACGGTGAAAAAAATGATACTGTTGAGGGTGATACAGATGTATTACAAATGTCGTCGCAAAAAAATGGCGATGGCCAAAATGATAAAATGCAAAATGGAGATGCGCGTGAAAACGCTTTAGAGGCTCTATCGGATGAAAAAACAGATCAAGAGCACTGTCTCTCTGAGAAAAATGTTGAACCCATCAAAAAAACACGTCGTTCTCCCCGTCGACGTACTGTACGCACTCAAGATGAAGCACCTTTTGAGCTTTCACTCACAACAGCAGAAAGCTCTAGCAATGGAGATGCATCAAAAGTGACAAAAGAGGCTTCTTCCTTGCCTGAATTAGGTGAAGGGATACAGAGAAAGACGCGCCGTCGCCGAGTGGTCAATCTTGAGGCAGAGGAAAATGTTTAAACCTGAAGGGTGCTGTGTAAGCGCGCTTGTGTGGTGATGTTATTGGTATCATGATAATAAATTATAATATGCTCAAGAAGCTTCTTGCGCTTTCCTTCAGTTTTCACGGGGCTGTATCAGGAACTTAACGAAGGCTGTTGACAGAAAAGATTGCCTCTTTGCTGAGATTTAAGTGAGGGGATACAGAGAAAACCACATTCGTGTATTTTAAGAGGCAGTTCTTTTATGAAGAACGCAATGTCGTTGTTTTATTTAATTCACACCTATATTTAATATTGTTCAATATATTCATGCCCATTTCGCGCTGGTGTTTATGAATTCTATCATGTGAAATCCATCGGTTATCTTTGCTTAATAAAAGATGTAAACTGGGCGTTATTGCTTTAATTTTCAATGTTGCAACAGTTCTTCTTTTGATACCGGATTATCTATAAGAGGTATTTTATTCATCAATTTCCTTGCTAGGGTATGTGAGGAAATGATTTTGATGAGCTTCATCATAAATAGATTTGAGATGAGAGAATCTTACAGTATTTGAGGTTCTCATTTGACATGCAAAATAAATCATCACTATAAATTAATATGTTGAATTTTTACACTCAAGAAGAAGCATTTCTTGCACGTTCATTAGCTTTTCATCAAATGATGTCCGTTTTCTTAAAAATGGGAATGCGTTGACAGAAAGGTTTCTTCTTTTCCAAAATTCAAGTGAGGGGATACAGTAAAAAATGCGCCGTCGCCGTATGGTGGAAATTTAAGACTTATCACATTGATTTATAATAACAATTCATTTTTTTGTATGTTAGGTGAGAGCCCCTAAATCCCTAGGATTCTCTCATTCCAAATTTGTCCCATGGTTGAATCAACAAAAACCATTCGCCTGCACGTTGCAAGCGGGGAGAGCCCGTGTGGATAAATTTGTATAAGAAGGAATAAAAATGGCTCTTATGAACTCTCTCTAGCGCCAAGGATTGTCGGCAACACCTACGCGCTGGAAAAGCGTGTGATAATGCCCGGCTCGCAGAAAATGTTTAAACCTTCAGAATGCTATGTCAGCGCTTATTGAGGTTGGCTTGCTTAATGAGGCGTTATTGTCGATATTTTTTCTGTTGTTTCAACAGAAAGAATGGAGACAAGTGCACCGGTATAATAATTGTAAATCATAAATTTTGTTTGTCCATCAGGGGTTAAAATTTTCAGTACAATATTGTTCTCTGAGAGGCTTTGCGACAAAATCTGTGTTTTTTCCGGTAAGGAGAGCGTATGATGGGTAGCTTGTGGATTTTTGCTGAGAGAGGAAGATCGCTCTGTTTGTTTTGACGCTGATCCCGTTGCGATAACTTTATAAACAATTAAAAATAGTACGGTCAGAATAAGGAAGAGCGTTATTAAAACGGAAATAATCATTAATCCCATAAGTTTTTTTCTCACCCGTTCTACAGCAGGATCTAAGGGGAGATCTTGAGGCAGAGTACTTTGCTCTGTGTGATGGTCTTTTGAAGGGTGCATTCGCTTATTATCTATCATGTCTTCCATTGATTATTTTTTTGAGATCTGATGGGTTTATGCTTTTAAAGTTTTTTGTGCAAGAGGTTTGTGGAAGAAGAACGCAAAAGAGGAAGCGATGTTGGTAAAATATCTTCTTTGTGGACTGTAGACAGCTTGTCCTTTACGTTTTGGCTTTTAAGAAGAAAATTTCCACGGTTTGTTACAGACCAGATCAAGTTTACTTCTTGTTGATGTAAACTGGGTTGTACGTTTATACATTGAGCAAAAATTTGTTGTCCATAAAGTGCAAACTTTTTTGTGGACGGTATCATGGCTTGTTCACAAGCTTGAGCTGTTGGGTAAGTTTTAACCATTGTATTGTTCGAATAGCAACTGTTAAAATCATCCGTACATGAAACCAATAAGAGGATAAAAACAAGGGGATTCATAAATTATTTTCCAAATGAGTAGTTGACAGTGTGAACTCCAATTTGTCAGCCTAGGGGCTTCTTCATTGTTAAACGGTTTTACAGTTTTTTAGTTCCCCTTTGAGATGTCGGTTCCCCTTTGAGATGTCGGTTCCCCTTTGAGATGTCGGTTCCCCTTTGAGATGTCGGTTCCCCTTTGAGATGTCGG
>NZ_JBHIRD010000007.1:0-8584 GCF_042196905.1 Bartonella sp. AA89HNZF | reverse complement strand
TTCTATAGTGAATTAATCAAAGTCATAGGCTTGCACGTCATAAAAGGGTGTGTGTGTGGGCTTTATATTGGTGAGTAATATTTAAAAAAAGACTGAAATGCCTCTTATGGACGCTCTCAAAGGTCAACGGCTGTTGTAACATGAGAGACAAATGGTATGATGATGCTCAGCTACTACTTTTATGAAGTGAAAAGGGGCATGAAGGTAAAGAAGGACGTGGCGTAACAAGGGGCGGTTTTGATGGTTCACTTTACGGGGGCTATTATATCTTATTTACAGATACTGTTTTGAAATGAGCGTGGATGCGCTGGGAAATATTAAAAAAGTGCGTGAATGAGGGACACAAATGTATTCTGTTTTAGGAAGCCCTATTGTAACTGAAGAGGATATCTCCATTAAAAAATGCGATAAATAAAAGCATAAAATGTGTAATTTACATCAATTAATTGCCGTTGTCGTGGATGCTTTAAGCCCGTAAAGCTGAGGAGTGATGATGGATATTAGCTTTACTTCTTGAAATTTCATATTCTGCCAAAATAAAATTATATACGCATTGCGAAAATTACACAAAAAGAGATGGGTAATAGGCTCGCTTTTATTTTGCATATAAAAGCTGAAACGGTTTGCTCTTTATCGTTTTGGTTTCTGTTTTAAAATATGCCGGTTATATGAGGGATGGAAGTTGATTGACAGCGGGAATGGATTTTATGTGGCTTTCAGTTCTCATCGTTAAGGTTTTGCGGAACTATTGGGGGACTATAGAGGTTGGTTTAAAGAGGTTGGAAAATATCTTTGTGCTTAATAAACAGATGCGACATTTTGCTAAAAAGGGGGAAAATTCTCTTGTTCATTGTTTAAAATGCTCTTTTAAGAAAAAATATCAAAATAAGTATCAGGAACAGAGAGGCAATAGACAATTCCTTCTTGTGTCAATTTGAGGGAAGCTGAACCATTCACGGAAATGGGAACGATTTTTTCGAGAACGGCACTACCAAAACAGGCTTTTTTATTGTTTGTGGGAGGGATGCCGGATTCAAAATTTTCATGCCAAGTGATGATAAGTTGCGTTTTGCCATTCAGTTTTGTTTCAATTTCACAGCGTACACAGATGCTCCCCTTTTCTTGGGAAAGGGCTCCAAAAGAAAGAGAATTGACAATCAGTTCATGAAAAGCCAAACCGATATGCAAAGCGGCATTGGGAAAAAGATAAGGATCGACGCCTTCAAGTGAAAAACGTTCTGTTTCTTTCATAAAATAGCCTAAAGCTTGCGTTTGGACTAATTCGCGAAATTGAGCACCACGCCAATCAGAATCGGTAATCAGATCTTGAGAATGAGAAAGAGAATGAAGACGACCTTGAAATTTGCGTAGAAAAACTTGAAGAGATTCAGTATAGCGCGCGGTTTGGCTGGCAATACTTTGAATGATCGCTAGAAGGTTTTTAGAACGGTGACTGACTTCGCGAAGAAGGATTTTAAGCACTTGTTCACGGCGGCGTAAGCCGGAAATATTGACACCGGTGGTGATAATACCAATAATGTCTTCGTTATCATTGCGGTGGCAATCAATAGAAAATTTGTACCAAATCTCTTGTTTGTTTGTATCTTCAAAACGTGCTTCAACAGTTTGCATTTTGCCACTGGCTAAAACTTGCAGTTTGATGGTTTCCATATTGTCTGCAAGGTCAAGCGAAAAAAAGTCGCTGTCACGACACCCAACCCGCCATTTATTGTGCAAATGGTGTGGCAAGTTTTCAGCCCATAAATAAACCAGATTTGTTGCCTGATAGAGAACGCAAATATCAGCACCACGAATCGCTTGCATGAGCGCACTTATATGAGATCTATCCATGGGAGGCTTTGAAAGAGGCGTAACGATCATAATTTTAAGATGTTACCCTGTTCTAAGCCGCTTTAGAAGCATTCTCTTGAAAAAATAAAGCTTGGGAAATAAGCGCTTTCACCATATCAGGGTTAAAAGGTTTGGTCACTAAAAAAGTTGGTTCTGGACGCTCGCCAGTGAGAAGCCTTTCGGGAAAAGCCGTGATGAAAATTACCGGTATACGGTCATTTTTCAAAATCTCGTTGACCGCATCAATCCCTGAACTGTTATCGGCTAATTGAATATCAGCCAAAATCAACCCTGGTTTTTTCTTATGATACATAATGACAGCTTCATCACGCGTGCGCGCTATTCCTACAACATGATGACCTAGGCTTTCTACCATTTGCTCAATATCAAGTGCAATAAGAGGTTCATCTTCAATAATCATTACTTCAGTGGCAATTTGTTGAGAAATATCAAGGGATGCTTGGTTGAGAAGTTTGCGAAATTCTTTCGTATCCAGATTCATGATTTCGCTGGCGTCTTGTTCATGAAATCCTTCAACGGCAATGAGCAAAAATGCTTGGCGTGCACGGGGCGTGAGATAGGATAATTTGGCACTGGTTTTTTGTTCAAGACCAAATTGGGGCAGGGGTTCAGGGATGTTTGGTGTGGTTTGGTCAAAAAGATGGCAAAAAAGCCAATAGGTACCAATTCGGTCAGTGGAGGCTTTGGGAAAAATGGAGATGTCGGCAATGAGTGCTTCCAACATCGCTGAAACATAAGCATCGCCAGAGGATTGGCTACCGGTGACAGAGCGGGCAAAACGCCGAAGATAGGGAAGATGCGGGGCAATGCGCGTTGATAATGACATAATTTATAACTCCTTTGACCTTTCAAGCATTTTGTTGGTTGAAATTCTCAACCGATAAAAAAGTTCCTTGATTTGTATGGAACTTTTTACCGACAGCTATATTTACAACCATAAGGCGAAAAAATTCTTCGCGGTGCTACCAATAATATATGGATTAGGGGGATGAAAAATGAACGACCGTGATGAAAAAAATCTCACCACACAATTTAGAGTTGGAGATGATCTTCTCGGGGTCAATAGCGAAATAGCACGGAAGTTACGTCAATTTTACATGGAAATTCAAGAAGAAGCACTGCCACGGTGTTTGCTTGAGCTTTTAGAGAAGTTGGAGCGCGCAGAGCAATTTGGCTTAAACAATGTGGAAAAGGTTTGAATCCTTTATGTCAAAGTGCGCGAAAAACTTTAAACAAGAACTCCTTTCTGTGTTGCCGGCTTTACGAGCTTTTGCTGTTTCTTTAAGTGGCAAGCACGATAAAGCCGAAGATTTGGTCCAAGATACTGTTATGAAGGCATGGGCTAAGCAAGATAGTTTTGAGATGGGAACTAATCTTAAAGCGTGGCTTTTTACCATTTTGCGCAATGAATTTTATAGTCAAATGCGTAAAAAGGGAAGAGAAGTTCAAGATACCGACGGCGTGTTTACTCAAAATGTCGCTGTTCATCCTGCTCAATATGGATCACTTGATTTGCAAGATTTCAAAAAAGCCTTAAATTTGCTTTCTGCCGATCAAAGAGAAGCCATTATTCTCATTGGCGCATCGGGATTTTCTTATGAAGATGCTGCGGCTATTTGTGGTTGTGCTGTTGGAACCATTAAAAGCCGTGTGAGCAGGGCGCGTAATCGATTACAAGAACTTCTTAATGTCAATGGTGAGTCTGATTATGGTCCTGATTCTTACTCAGCTGGAAGTACATTGTGTTCATTTAACGGCTAAAAAAGCATAATAATTATGATCGATAGCCTTGTTTTTTTTATTCCCGTTATAGCTATTACAGTAAAGTCAGTATCTGAGGGAATTCAGAAGTTTGGCGTGTATCTTTAAGAACACAAGAAAAGCCTGTATAAAACTTTCTCACGGGCTTTAGGTTTTATGTTCCATAAGGTTGCCTTCCTTTGTGCTGAAAAATGACGACTTTCAAGTTCGCCAATGGACATTCTATGACAACAAAAACAAATTTGATGCCTCAAATGCCTTCTTCTGATGCAACGATATCACGCTGGCGGTGGGGTGCGATTGTTGTTTCTCTTGTTATGGCTCTTTTGGCATCGGTTTTTATTATGTTGCTTTCAAATGCCGTTGATCGAGAAGTCGCACAGTTGAATACAAGTTCAGAATTGCGTGAACAGGCTGATTTGGTCCTTATTAGCTTGATTGATATGGCTGTTGCTGATCGCAGCTATGCAAAAACGCGCAAGGCGGAAGATAAAATACGTTTTGAAAATTCAGAACGGGAGTTGGGGAATATTCTCGACTATATCGCACTTATTGTTTATGCGCATCCGCAGTGGTATAAATGGTTTACGGCTTTTAAAGAAGAGGTTGAAGCACGAAAAGCCTTTATGAGTGCCCATATGCATGCTCTTGATGCGATTTCTGAACAACCTTCTCAACTTTCTCATGCGGACTCTTTGGAAGTATCAAAGATTCCTGTAGCACGTTTAGCGCAATTGATGACAAGTTTTATTAATGGGGATGATGTGGTGCGCCAAAAACAGCGCGAGGGTATCGCATTGATGCGTGCTGCTTTAACATTGGCAGCTATTGTTTCTGTTGTCAGTACTTTTGTTTCGGCCTATTTTGTTATTAATCGTTTTCATCGTGATATGCGCTCTTTAAAATTGTATCAATTGCTGCTTCATAGTGAAAATATCGCTCTGGAAGCCCGCGTGAAAGAACGAACACAAGAATTAGAAAGAGCACGCAATCACGCTGAAAAAGAACGCCAACGGGTTGAAATATTGTTGCAGGATGCAAGCCATCGCATTGGCAATTCTCTTGGGACGGTGTCTTCTTTGTTGGGGCTCCAGTTAAACCGAAGCAAAAATGAAGAGGTCCGTTCTGTTCTAGGAGCTGCACGTGATCGTATTCAGACAATTTCTACAGCACATCGTCGTTTGCGCTTAAGTGATGATATGGAAACGACACTATTGGCAGAGTTTCTCAGTTCTGTTGTGCATGATGTCGAATTGGCAGTCCCTTTTGAATTGCGTGAAAACATCACCATTCACACCAACTTTAAAGAGTGTCGCCTGTCTTCAAGAGATGCGACAACACTTGGAATTATTCTTGGTGAACTGCTGACAAATTCCTTAAAACATGCCTTTCCTGATCAACGGTCCGGTCATATTTATATCTCCTTTGGTCCCCAGAAAGATGGACAATTGATGCTCATTGTAGAAGATGATGGCGTGGGAATGAAAAGCCAAACTTTAAAACAAAAAACAGGACTTGGTCGTGTGGTTGTGGAACAGCTCTGTATGCAATTTGGTGAAAAACCTCTGTTTGAAACCTCTGCTTTAGGAGGTACAAAAATTGTCATTCCTTTGCCAAAACTTAGCATGAATAGTTCAAAAAAAAGCTCTGACTGATTTTTAAAAGGGTAAATTTTCTCTTTGCTCGTGGTAAGCTGCCTTTCATTCATCGTGAATGTATGGGGAGGGCATCTTTTCACAAGAAGGAGGAAAAATACGGCTTTATAGCGCGAACACATCACTCTTTAATATTAAAATCGATTGTCTTCAAGAGAAGCAACTTTGCTTCTTTATCTTTTGGTGTAATGTTTGATTTTCTCTCTTGTTGTTTTTTCGCTTTGTTTACTCCGATGATCAGCTTTCAAAATTCTCCTTTTTTGTATGTTTTATAGCTTTGAAGTGCTTAAGTTAAAATTTAAATTTATTTTGAATAAGTGCTCCTTTACGCTAATAATACTTATATTCGTAAGCTCTATTTCTTTGCGAATAGATTGTTTTTTCAAGTTTTATTATTTTTTGTAAGGGCTGTTAAAATTTTAAATATGGGGTGTTTTTGTAAAAGTGTGTAACGAATATTCTTAAGGTAAAACGTGCTCAGAAAGTTCATGAAACACTGTCCTTTAGGGTCATGAACAGCATAAGCATTCAATAGGTGGAATTTATTCAAAAAGAAGCCGGGTTGTTTATAGAATGATATGGGTTTTAGAATCTTCATCCTTTAGCGGGCACCTCTTTGATTTGAGATTTTATTGCATGGAAAACAAAGGGATTTTTATCGTTTTGATAAAATAAACAAGAAGAGTTAACCTTTTGGGGTTTCATATTTTTTACTTTTCTATTGTGCGTAAACCAGAAAAGGGGAGGGCGTTTTATTTTCAATCATTGTGATGCGACCTTGGGTGGTGGCATATTTCGGCGTATTCTTTAATAGATATTTAAAATGCGGAAATCTCTTTGAGAAAAGTAAGCGCTCAAGCATATTTTTTAGATGTTTTGAGTTGTAAAAAGGTAGATGCTTTAAGTTTCTTCGGAGGGTGCTATTGGGCTGTTGATCAAGGCATCAATGTTGTTTTTTTCTTGTAGGAATGTTTGTAGGTCTTGATTGGTTAAGGCTTTGCTATCCGGTATACGGATGCGCATGGGATCAACTTTGACGCCATTGACAATGATTTCAAAATGACAATGGGGACCGGTTGCCATTCCTGTTGATCCAACATACCCAATAATTTGTCCTTGTCGTACTTTCACGCCTGGTTTGATGTCTGGTGCATAACGACTTTGGTGTGAATAACTGCTAATATACCCATTGGCATGTTGAATTTCCGTATGATTTCCATAGCCGCCTGTTACACCTACTTTTGTGACAATACCATCTCCTACAGCAATAATGGGTGATCCTTTAGGAGCAACCCAATCAACACCCGTATGCATGCGAATATAGCCTAAAATAGGGTGTTTGCGTGGGCCAAAGGGAGAGCCAAAAATGCCATTTGGTGTGGGTTTGCGCAACAAGAAAGGTTTTGAACTTTTCCCTTCAGAATCATAATAATCAACGCTTCCATCTTTTAATTGATAACGGTAATATTTATAAGTTGTATTCCCAAAAGTGGCGCTAATATAACGAATTTCTGGATCAGTGTTCTTGGAGGGTTCTTTGGCTTTTAAGTTCTTTTTGCCGTTTTGGGTTTCTTTATCGCTTTGTGGTATGGCATAAAATATTTCAATCTGATCATTGGGGGTTATCTGGCTTTTCATATCAATATTGGTGGCAAGCAGACGAATAAGACGATGAGAGAGAGATTGTGATATATTATGGCTTAGCAAAGCACTATAGAGTGCATCATAAGCCGTTGGTAATTGCGCGCTATTGATATAAGAATGTGGAATACCATTTTGAAAAGCCGTTTTAAGTGCTTTAGACATTTTAGGCTCTGTGCTTTCAATGAATTGGCCTTTATCATTCAGGGCAATGGTGAGAATATGATGCATTCCTTGATAGATACTTGCGCGTACGAGATGGTCTTCTTCTCCCGCTTGTGTCACGATGCCAATGCGTAAAAGGCTTCCCTCTTTAAGGGTATCGGAAAGGCTTATTTTTTCTAGCGTTTTTACAACCTGGTCAATTTGCTTTTTTGTATAATTGGTTTTTTTGAAAGCATCGGCTATCGTTTGTTTTTTACGAATAGGAATAATATCTTCAACATAGTTTTTCGTCAGATCGATACGGTGACTTTGAGGAGAAACGGTTACATTTTCTTGAACGATTCGAACTTCAGGGGATTCTGTACCTTGGGAAGGGGAGGATACATCTTCTAATTTTAAAGGATCAATCAATGTGAGAACTGAAAGAAGTTCGGAGCTCTTTTCTAAAGTAAATCCAGCTTTTTGCACTTCTTGTTGTGCCTCTTCATCTGTCAATGTGTCAGTGTCATCAAAATCGAATTGATTTACCTTAAAATCATAGCTGCGTAAGGTGAGTTTTGTTTCGACCTTTGCTCCATAAATCTGTCCAGAATCTTGTAGTTTAGCGTTTTGATTTGTCGAATCATTAGCAAGAATGCTTAAAGAATCAAATTTTGGATAGCTATATTTCTGGGGGCGCTTTTCGGCTAAAGCCATACGAATCCATTCAAAATGTTGTGTTTGAATGACTTTTTCATCGCCTTTTTTTTGTAGAATCGATAATTCAAATTGACGTTTTTTGTCAAAGCTTTGCCGTGCATGGGTGGGAGAAATGCGATCACCTTTATAGCCATTGGCTTCAAGATCTTGTGATTCTGATAGGTTTTCTTGCGTAAACCATTGTGGAGGGGTTACCAATCGCTGTTGTTCATCAAGAGCCGTAAAAAGTGCAATACCCATAAGAATGCAGGAAGTGATTCCTGTCAGAATGGTTCCTGTAAGCCAACGAGCAGAGACCTGTCGGCGTGCAGGCCGCAAGCGCTTGACGACAAGAGCAGGGTCTTGTCCAGGATCGTTTTTTTGTTGTTCGTTATCCCACATAGATTTATAAGAGTACTTCTCAATATTAAATAAAGAAAGCTAGCTAGATAGCTTAGCATGCTTCTACAGGAATTTGATTCTTTTTACAAATTACAGATCATGCGAATTCTCTTTATACAGCAATGTCTTTATAAATCATACCTGTGTAGAGAAATCCTTTTGAATCAATATTAAAGTAAGGTAAAATAACCGCTCTTGAGATTAATTAATCCATGCATTTGATACTTTTATGCCTTGCAATGGGGCGCTGTACTTTGACTTTAAAGGCGCTATGCACTCTTTGAATTTCTTCTGTTTTCATGTTTTATTTTTATACGCTTCTTATTTTGCCTATAATGTCTTGAAATACAACCAGTTGTTTACAATATTTTATTTTAAAAAAAATAAAAAATGATATTGACTCTTTGGTT
>NZ_JBHIRD010000006.1:0-123276 GCF_042196905.1 Bartonella sp. AA89HNZF | reverse complement strand
CCTATTGTTACCTCCCCTTGGGCGCCAAGAGCAACATTACCCTTGGCATCTATATCGGAAGCAGCAATATGGATATCGCCACCCGATAGAACAGTGGTCTCTTTTCCAGAACTTAAATGAGAGCCATTGTGCAAGGCAACATGAGATGTTTCACTCCCATTCTGATTGTCCATACTGTTGCGTGTGGCATCAATCGAAACATTGCTCTCAGCTTGTAAGAGAAGTTTATCCTTTGTTTGAACATCAGAGCCTAAAATATTCAAATCTTTTCCAGAGGAAAGCGTTGTTGAGCCTCCAGAGTTGACTTCTGATTTATGATGCATGGTGGCATCACCGTGTTCATCATGGTAATGGGTTTCTGCTGAACCGATCGTCAAGTTACCTTCTTCTGTAGCCATGGCAAGATCACCTCCGGTAGTGATCCCCACCCCTGAGGCGGTGATATCTTGTTTAGCAATCACCGTTGCATTACCACCAGCAGAAAGCGCCTCGGTATTTAAAACGGTCTCCACGCCGTCAACCGTTGTGCGCCCTGCATCTAAACGAATATTCTTCTCCGCAACTAAAACAGCATCACCACCCGCCGCAAAATGCCCCCCTTGACTAAAGATATCCCCGCCATGCACATGCAATTGGTGATTTGCCGCAATCCGCCCTGAATTGATAATCGTTGAATTGCTCGTATTCTGGCTGGTGATATTGACATCATCGCCCATGATCAAAGCTCCAGCAGAAACAAAGGAGGCTCTGTCTTTTTCAGGGATATAAAGCACCGGTGCATAAACATCCATGCCCTTGACCTGTTGGCGCACATAAATCACCATCGGGGCTTCTAGGGATGCCAATTGTTCTTCACTCAAAGCCTCACCAAAGGGGAGATTGTGGGCTTTTGCATAGTCTGCCCCGACATCCAGCAAAGTTTTGACTTGTTCAATGGCATCACTTCCAGGAATAAAGGAGCCTTTACCCAAACCTTGACCAACAAGATCACGCATTTGTTTCTCAATCAATTCCTTTTCAAAATAAGCATCCCCTAAGAAAAAAATCTCTCTGTCAGGATTGTAGCCAATTCTGTTCAAATAATAGGCTGAGCCATAAAACTTGCCAACATCAAGGAATTCTGCCCGCGTTTCATAAATGAAATTTTGATTGGGCAGCGTGCCCCCAACCCCACCCGATTGGGGCTTTGGTAAAGGGAGCCCCTCAGAAAGTTCCCCTGCATTATTGAGATCCACTTTTGGTGTAAAGAGAGCGCCAGCCCCGGTTAAACCACTTAAGGACTCCAGTGGTTTACGTTCAACTGCTTGTGCTTTAAAATGCGCATCCCCTGTAATCGAACCTTCCGCTGCCGTGTTATTGAGTTGATCGACCACCAAATTCAACGTGCCACCCGCTTGGACAAGACCAGGAGCTGCATCAAGAGCTTCTGAACCAGTATGGCGATCCTTGCCATCGGCTATATCTAAAGAAACATCGCGGCTTCCATCAGCTTTATAGCCATAACAATAACCATCCTGCGTATTGGCATTACAACCCAGATAAGTTTTTTTATAAGCTGTTGCCCCCAGATTGGTGAGCACACCAGCGTGGATATCGGCATTTCCCCCTGCTTCTATAGAGCTATAATGGTTGTCAATGGTATCAGCGTTAATGATGAGATTGCCACTAGATTGTATTACCCCCGAAACAGTTGGTTTATGCGAAAATGCTTGTGTGACAGTCTTTTCTGTCATGTGTGACCAGTCTTCGTTTATTGACCCAAACCATCCTCCCTTCCGCCGAGAACCATTCCATACAAACTCTTCTATGTCTCCTTTTCGAGCATTATGTTTCCAAGTAAATGCCTTATAGACTGTCCCATCTTTTAAAGTTGCCGTGCCATAGGTTCCTTCTTTGTTATTCCAAAGTTGTTGCTCAAATATAAAGTGTTTTGGACCGACTGGCCCACTCTCCCTCTTAGAAAGTTTTCCTTTTCCCCAACGATCCCAGTACATATCATGATATAAAGGCCTACCATCGAGAAAATTATATTTGTCTGGTTTTTCGAATGAAATATCGCTATATTCCGTTTTTTCCGTGATGACAGGCGTGCTATCGGCTTCGTTTTTTAGAGTGTTGGTTTGGATATTTAAGTTTCCACCAGCTTGAATAAAGCCCGCTTTGTTAACAAGGGAAAGGCTTTTTCCGCTACCATCTGCATTGGTAAAAGATAAATCACCTTCTGCCATTATAGTGCCAAAATCATTGAGCAAATCCCCATCAACTTGTAAAGCACCATTGCCCTGCACATAAATTAAGCCCGTTTTGCTGTTGGTCACATTGCCCGTCACGCTAAAAGCTAAATCCTGCCCCGATGCCAATTGACCGCTATTTCCAAGCTCCCCCGTTTTGATCACGAAATCTCGTGCCGCTAAAACAGAAGTTGTCTCATCAACCATAACGCTTGGAGCAACAAAAAGAATATCTCCAGTCCCACCGCCATCTCTTACGGCTTGTAGCCGCGCATTGTGAATATCAAGAGCATTGGTGCTTTGAAAGTCTAAACCGCCATAAGTCAATTCGCTCTCTGAGACATCAATATGATCTGCAATTAAATACAGCGTTTGCGGCGTGTAAATATGAGAACGATTATTGCTTAAATCGAGAGTTGTTGCCGTCAACCTCACATCCCCCTCAGCAGACAACACATTCTCAACACTGATCTCTCCTGATACCGATGTCAATGTTGCACTGCCATAGCCTATGACCTGATCATAATAGATGTCGTTGCCTGCAAAAATTTCAATATTGCCACCACTGGCAATCTGACCAACCTTCACCCCTTCTTTTGCTGTAATCAAAAGAAAGCCCTTTTCATCTAAAACAAGATCCCCTGAACCGCCCGTAGAAACGACACCTGTCATCAGTGTCCCTGCATCAAGGCTGCCAACCTTTAAAACAGCTTCTTCACCCGTCATCAGTGAAGAAAAGTCAACCGCCCCACCCTCAATATTTGCCTTGCCATAGGCTAAAAGTTGCCCAAAATGAACGGGAGCATTTGTTGCTGATTGTGCTTGAATGGCAACATTTTGATGCGACAGAATTGTTTGAAAAACAGAAAGCCCATCATGAGAAACCAGGGTGATATCTCCTGCCCCATAAACACTTTCAGCAACAATCGCACCTTGACTGCTCTGGAGATCAACATCCCCTTGGGTGCCAAGAACAACAACACCAGCAGCACCCGTTGCCGCCATATCAACCCCACCGGCTAAAAAATGAGCTTGTATATCACCACCGGCATGCGCCTTGAGATTCCCTTGCGCTAAAACAATCCCCTCAAGCTTCAAGTCTCCGCCCGATTCAAGAGCCATATCAGCACCTGACCCTAGCCCTGAAACTTGAAGTGTCTGGCGCGAAGAAAGCTCCATATTGCCCCCAGAGGTTGCCTTACCGGCAATCGATAAAAGCCCATCCTGCGCCTCTATCTTCAAATGACCATCAGCACCAACCGTTTCTAACGTCACATCCTTATGGGCGGCAATATCAATATGCTTTTTCGAGGTGATGTGCTTTGCCAATACGCTCTGGCTTTTCGATTTGAGGACAACACCCCCATGACCAAAAACATTCTTCAACGAGATTTTCCCGTCAGCAGAAAGATGCAACTGCCCCGCATTGGCTGCCATATCATGGCGCATGCGAACCCCAACACCTTTTTCTGTTGCCACAAGTTTTATTCTGTCCGCCTGTAGAGCCCCCAAAGCAGAACCATCTATCGCATATTCCGGTTTACCAGTAATATCGGTCAGTTCTTTCATTTCCCGTGAAGCATAATCAAAGTGACCCGTCCCTGCTGTCACACCAATTTCTCTGCCCGCAACAGCTCCTTCAAAATGCACTGTGCGTGAGACAATATCGACAATATCAACAGCCCCCTTGCCAGAGAAAAAATTGGCTCCCTTAGCGCCAAAGGTGATATCCCCACCTCGCACCTCAAAGCCTTTCAAAAAACCGCTCGCATCAATTTCGGGAACACCTGTGGTTAAAGTCGCATGGGGCGTATTGATAAAGCCACAACCATCACAGCTTATCCCATTGGGATTGGCTATAATCACATCGGCGGGGCTCCCAAAAACCTCTCCTGGACCATGAAGCGCACTGCGCTTGCTGCTGGTCACTTCATTTAAAATCACTTTCGCTGAACCCGTGAAACGCAAATGCGGATTGCCCGGCATAATGCCCCCCAACTGCGATTGCCCCACTTCTTGCGCATGATTGTTCCAAATCACACCCGGATTTCCAATATTAAAATCGTTATATTTATTGTGCGATAAGCCCTTGCCATTGGGGGTAACAATATCAATCGAGGGAACCCCATTGGGCGCTGCCACTATATCTGGACGATGGGCGGCATTCGCGTTAGGATCCACAGTAATTTGCGCCTGTAACGCTGAAGGGGCTAACAAACAAGAAAAACCAAGTCCCCCAAATAAAACCTTTTTGAGCATCGTACTGGAGACTAAAACACCTAATAAAGCTGCTCTTTCTGCTCTCTTCTCATATCTCATACGTTAACTCCCCAATAAAAAATGCTTAAAGTTCCATTGTTAATGTCATAAAAAATGTTCCTGATTTTTTGTGCTTAACTGTGCTCCAAAAAATACCGGAATAACTGGCATCAAGAGAGACCATGCCTCCCGCAAGCTTGACACCGGCTGTCCAACCGGCAAGCTGGTCACTTTTAATCCCATACAAAACTTGCGAAAACACACGCCCATAATCCAAACCAACATAAGGGCGAAGTTCTCCAAAAACCTTTTTGAAGGTCGCGTGATTGCTCCACGGAACGGTGCGTAGCAGCAAATCATTCCGGCTAAAAAAACCGTTATTGCCAAAAAGCAAACTCTCACGCGTGCCACGAACATTGGAAGCGCCCCCCAACGAAATCTGTTCAGCTCCCAATAAATTATGCGGTGAATATTGACCACTCAAAAGATTGCTCAGTATAAAGTCCAAGCCCCCTACCTTAAAAGGCGTCATGACACTAAGCGTACCGGTAAATTTGGCAAATTGTGGCTCCGCATCCCCTGCTCCTGGCGCATGTTTCTTTACTGAATGAAACAAGGGAAGACCTTGCAAATAACTCACATCAAAGGTCCAAGTCCCCCCCAACATCTGGCGCGAATGCGAAATGCCAAAATTGGCGACGCTATATTGACGGCTGCCCACTTCAATCTTATTGCCAAGAAGGTAATTGTTGGTTCTTTTATAAGAAAGACCCAAATTCAAGGTTGTAAGGGAAACACTATCACGGTAAAGAACCCTGCTTGTACTGGCGTGCAACTCACTGGAATCCCCCGTCGTCTCAATATCGGTAAAATTGCCAGGGATAATGCTTTGGTAATTATAAACAGTGCCATTCAATCCAAAGGTCCAATAACCATATGGAATACTCACACTCGCTGAAATGTTATTGCTATGTCCTTCTTGCTTGCTCCCACCCCAATAATCGGGCTCACTGCGTTGATAGTTAAAATCCCACGCATCATTCATCCCTAAAATATTTTCTACCCTCAAGCCCGCACTATAACGCGCATAACCCGTGGAAGATTGTCCCATATTGTCATGAGAAACAGTAACCTTGAACGTTTTATCGGGATGATTGTTAATATTGACAATGGTGCTCCCTTCTTCACGCCCTGGAAGAAGTTCGCTTTGAGCGTGCGCTGAACTCAAACGGTTGATCTGATCAAGCCCCTGTTCAATATCGCGCATGTTCAGAACATGACCTTGAAGCCCAGGAAAAGCACTCCATACAACATTATTATAACGAGACGCCGGTGAACCATTATAGTAAATCTCTGAAAGCTTGCCCTCAATGACAACAAATTTGAGCGTCTTGCTGTTTTTGATATCTTGATCAGGAATGTAAAAACGCGCCGTTACATAGCCTTGATCCAAATAAACTTTGGTTAACTTCTTGATCAATATTTGGATATCAGAAAGCCCAATACATCTTCCAACATAAGGCTCTGTTACGGCTGATATAGAGCGCTTTTTGACATGATGCACTCCCTCAACAACAACAGCATGAATGGGAAAACATTGCTTCCCACCCAAAAGCGTTTCTGGATTTTGCTCTGAAGGCGTCTTGATCCTTTTAGGCGTTAAAGACTGTAATTTCTCAATTCTTTCTAATTGCTGCTTTTCTGAATACCCACGAGAAAAATTATCTGTTGGGGAATGAAAAATAGCTGAGGAGCGCGCATAAACATTTACACCACTAAACAAGCCAAAGAAAACAACAATGGCACGAAAAATTCTCAAAAGAGAACTTTGGCGTAAAAATACAGAAAACAATACAGATTGCCCCCGCTTTGCACTATTCATGAAGCACTCTTTAAAAGAACTTCATGGAATCTCTAACAAGTCCACTCAAAACAGCCACTGCCCTATGACGCTTTTAACAAAAGCACATGCCTCTGTGACCAAAAAAGTGACACCCAAAAACTGCTTTATTTTAACTGCTGAAGATCTCTCCCCCACATTTATATGAAAAAACCTCTAAACAAAACTGTTTAGCCCGTCAATGGTTAATACATCAATATCCCCAGTTTAATGCTACAATATATTTATCAATAATTAGAGATAAATTCACTCTCCAGCTCCTCTAAGCCACTCAACACGCATATAAACGAGACATCATCCTATCAAGCACATCCTGTCGTCAAAAACCATCATAGAAAACAATAAGAAATCTCTTTTAAAACTTTCTACTCAAATAGGCAAAACTCTCTGTACAGCGCATTAAGCAACCTTTCTCCAAAGATAATGATCTGAACAGAAGAGTTTTCTCAGTGCTGTCAGTGTTGTCAGTTCTTTTTAGAGCCTATATTATTTTTTTAAATGAGAGAAAATTAAAAACATTATATTTCAATAGGTTAGAGCTTTAACGATACAACCTATATCGACAATACAACCTTAAATACAATCCATAATATATATTTGTCAGTTTGTGTCAGTAAATTAAACTGACAAAATAGATTATTTTAGTGGCTCATAAAACCTATCAAAATACTCATTATGATATTTTAAAAGCACATAGTTCATTTGTCTTGATGAACACGTGAAACGAACAGCAAAATTCACTATTTTGCTGATTTTACCTCATGTCATAGGCTGTGGATAAGTACCTTTAAAAACCCCTTTTGAAAAAAATATCGGTTTTTTAGCATTTTTCTGCATTTTTTCTCAATTCGTTCAAAATGGATTTAATAAGCTTCGTTTTGATTTTTTTTGATGATTATTAATCATATCATAAGGCAAGGGATTTTTATTACAATATACTGCAATCTATTAAGTCTGATAATGAATACGTCACTTTACGCTCTCTCTTAGAATATTATCGTCAACGAGCAAAATCACCCCATGAATTAGGAACCATGTTTGAAAACCTTGTCATGGCTTATTTGACAAACGACCCGCTTCAAAAGCAAGAATACGAAAAGGTTCAGTCTTATTTGGAATGGGCTAAGGAGCATGATGAAGATGGACGTGATATCGGCATTGATCTGGTCGCTACAATCCGTAATGATATCTGTGATGATAATCAGTCACTAAAAGACGCTGCTTAAATAACGCGTGGGCGCGGCGGGGGCACCCTCCTTTAAAAATCTCATTTAAAAATTTAAATCTCTTTATAAAGGAATTGTGCTCATGCAAAAGAAGTTTGCACTCACAAATGAAACGCGTGTATTTGGTAAACATATTCTCTACCGTATTAAAGCATTAAAAGATTTTGCTGATATCAAAGAAGATACCTTAGGCGGCTTATTGAAAAGGAAGATAACCTCTCTCATGAGGGCAATTGCTGGGTCTATGATGAGGCTTGTGTCTATGGTCATGTAAGAGTGTATGAAAATGCAAAAATACGCCATTTTTCTCAGGTCTGTGGTCATGTCTATGGCAATGCCGAGGTCTGTAGCTCTGTTTATGGAAATGCCAAGGTCTGGGGTAAAGCCTATGGCAATGCAAAATTAAACAGTCAAAGTAAAGTAAGTGTCGTTCCCAAAAAATGTGAGGTTTATGAAAACGATAATATTATCAAGATTACAGATACAGATAAATAAATGACAGGCATGGACGGCGCCTTCTTTATGGTTATAAACGCATATAAAATGCATTGCTATAAACATATCATAAAAGAGAGAGTAAAATAAAAGAAATCCGTGCCAAATGATATGACGCGGCTTTCAAAATGAATCATCCATATGGAGTAATGAGTGCATATATACAAAACGTATCATATTGCAAGCGCTCTATTATCTTTATGAAAACTTATCAAAAGGAATGTAAATGTTGCATACGATTTTTACTCACTCATTTTAACAAGAGAGCCTATAAACGCTTGTTATGGCTATCAAACGTATCAAACAAATCAAAACGCTTGGTAGCTTTATCAAAACCCGCTTTTTACATTTACGAGCGTTGGTTTTCAAAACAATCTCTCATAAGACAATAAACAACCGATTTTATCAAACGCAAGGCTTTAAAAACTGTTATAAACATCAGTTTCAAACATTTAAACATGCATTTAGAAAAGCTTTCATAAGCGTATTTTCATTTTGCACTCAAATGTAACTTCTTTGCAAATTAATCGCTCTATATTTGGCTAGCAAAATTAAGTAAAATCCCATGCCTTATGATGTTAAAATATTTTTGAATTTTGCTTGCTTATCTTTGCCTCAATAGCAGCCCCCAATTTTGGGGTGAGTAAATCGCTAAGTTCATATTTGGCTCTGTGCTTTTAAACGGTAACTTTTAAAACGTTTTTTAGTACCATATCTAAGTAGATAGTATTCTACTGCTATGGCATTGTTCGTTTCCATTTTTTTGTGGAAACGAATACAGTTTCGTTTTTAAAAATTAGCATAGCTGTTGTGATGATACTATATTTATGCTTCTTACTTATCGTTTCTAAATTTTTAGAAAGCTTTTTTAAAAGCGATCTTTTCTTTAAATCCTTTTATGCAATCTTTAAAATTTTCGGTGTTATGATGATGCTGTTATAACAGCTCTCTATTTTACGCTTCTCAATTTTGAGAACTGTAATTTTATGTTTTTATCATGTGATTAACAATCCAATCATTAAAACAAGGTATGATCTTTAAACGTGTGTTATCGATAATTCCAAACAATTAAATTTTAAAACAATGTGATTTGTGCTGTGATAAAAACGTGTCATAAAATTTATAAACTGTTATGAATGATATCTGCTTTTCATTTGAATGACACATGCGTTATAACATTTACATGATGATTTGCTTTTTATGGTCTATTCATACATGGCAATCTTATATAAAAAATAGTCAAATGAATCATGCATAAAAGTGTAGATTTTTAAGGGGATTCATATAAAATAATTACACTCAAACTATTGACTTTATTGTATTTTTTATTATTATATCTTATATGCTTGATAAGAGATGACCTTCGATCTCACCAACATTCGCACATAGCGTATGAAATCCACTAATCTTTTTAGAATTATCCTCTGTATAGCCATCAGGAGCCGTCAGATTTTGCGAAAGATCAAAGGATAGCTCATTCGTCTGATCTTTTAGGAAGAGATATGTATAATAAAATCCTTTCCTGCTTCAAGATCTTCGTCAAAAGTCATCCTTCCATGCCCTGGAATGCGGTAAAAGAGGTACCTACCCCCACATTCTCACCACCATGATAAAAGCGAAAACATGCCCCTTCATTGATCACAAGACCTTTTCTATTTTTCGGATCGGCTTCCAGAATTCTGTCAGGTTGATGAAAACGCACATCCTCTAAAAAATTAGTGGAAAGAGAACCTACATTACCTTGAAGTTCAGAAAGACTGTCACTGTTCCTCTGAGCCTTCTCTTGAACTTCTGTCAATGCACTCTTCGCTTCTTCCGCTAACACTTTTGCCTCAGAGGCGGCTGTATTCGCAGAATTTGTCGTTGCTGTCACCGTGTCTAATGAACTCCTGACCTCTCCAAGCCCTTGCTTCGTCGTATCAGCTTTTTCTTTTGCTTGCTCCGCAACACTCTTCGCTTCTTCCGCTGTTGTCTTCGCAGTCTCAGCTACTTCCTTGGCTTCTACAACCAAAGGTTCTACCTTATCCGCCTTAACCTGCGCTACTTCACAAATGATCAGATCAAATTCTGATAAACCGTATTTCTTTTAAGCATCCGAAATCACTTGGATTGATTGGTAAGTAGCAAACACCACAGTCATTGCATTTACTAATACTTTATTTTCTTTTTTCAAAGCTTTTAAGCATCAGTTGGTAGCTGATAGAGCGAGATCTGAGACATCGAGTTCGGCAGCAGCATCTTTGTTTTACGACACTTGCCAACTTATGTATCAGAATACACCACAAAGGAATGAAACGGTACTTCTGTATAGCGTGTCCATTCTCTTATTGTTTGTGGCATCAAAGCCAGAAAAGGCACGAAAAACAAAACACGCTCTCCAGTTTCGGCTATTTGTTGTGCTATCTTAAAGCTGGTAAAAATCTTCTCCGTTCCACATACCATAATAAGTTTGCCACGGTCTGCTTCTTTTAAACCCTCATAGACTTTCTCATACTTTTGGATTTGTTGAAAAGTTATCCCTAATTGGTGCCCTAATTGCTTTTACGACATTCCCAGCATTTTTCTTTAAAAGCGAATTTTTTGCCTATAGAAATGCCGTTAAAATGTAGCTTTTTCTTTTCACTCTTAAGCTCCCCCCGCTGGGTGCGAGCACCCTCGCATTAATATTCCGAGAGCCTGAAAGTATTGAACACGAAACAGATCTTTTCTTTTAGTGCTCATAGCACCTAGATATAGAAAAATATCCCATAATTCCGAGACACCCACAGAGTGGGCTCATTTATGATCGAACTTTAGGGCTTTCAGACCCTACTAATCGCTGCGTAGACGAGCAAAATCACTCTTTAAGTAATAAAGTAATTTCAGGAGATTAGCAATCAAAATGAAAATAATCTCAAAAACTATAAGATTGAGCACTCTTCAAAAGAGGATAATGCGAAGGGCTGTCATCGTGGTTAGTCATTAACCCACATAATGCTTCTTTTCCAGAAAACGCAAAACGCGATATAAGAAAAAATGTTGTTTGCAAAGTTTTCTCTTGCCTATACAAAGAGAAAATAAAAAATTTGGAGGGCTCCCATGATAAATGACATCTACTGTGTTGGATACAATTATGTTGAACATGTTCATGAACTAGGCAATATTGTTGAAGATGAACCCGTTATCTTTAGCAAGCCAAAAAGTTCACTCGTTTTAGGTAATGAAATTTATCTTCCTAACTTTTCTAAAGAAATCCATTTTGAAACTGAAATTGTGCTCAGAATCTCAAAGGACACTTTCATGGTCACAGAGAAAGAAGCAGAAAAATGCTATGATGCCGTAGCAATAGGTCTTGATATTACCGCAAGAGACTTGCAAACAAAACTGAAAGAAAAAAAGCTTCCTTGGCTTTTATCTAAAGGATTTAAAGGAGCGGCATACGTCTCTGACTTCATAAACAAAGAAAAAATAAACAACCCAATAACCTTTACAATGAAGTTAAATGGCGAAACGAGGCAAGTTGGCAATACGAAAAATATGATCTTTAGCTTTGAGAAAATAATATCATTTTTAAGTCACTACATTCAGCTAAGGCGTGGTGATATCATATACACAGGCACTCCACAGGGCGTAGGAAAACTCTCTAAATTTGACAGAATAGAATTATATCTTGAAGCTCAATTAATCTCAGAGCTAAAAGTAGAATGAGTCATCAAATACTAACCTTTTTCATTGTTTCATTTTTTTTAGTCATCTCACCGGGACCAAACATGGCCCTTATCATCGATAATGCAACGAGATTGGGGAAAAAGAACGCATTTATGAACGTTTTAGGGTTATGTACAGCAACATATGCGCATAGAGCATTTTCCATATTAGGGGTATCAGCACTCATTCTCAACAACAAAACGCTCTTTCTTTTAGTAAAACTCATGGGAAGCTGCTATTTATTATATATGGGCTTTAAATCGATTAAATCTGGAATACACAGCTTAAATTCAAAAGAAAAAATATCAACGAATGAAAAAAGCATTGTCGGTACAACAAAGCTTTTTACCAGCTATATGGATGGTTTTTTGACACAAATACTAAATCCCAAAGTATCAATATTTTACATAGCAGCCTTTCCAAAATTCTTAGCTTCTGGCGGTAGCATTAAAAAAGGCTTTGAACTTGTAACGATACATTCCTTCAACATCTTTACATGGTTTACTTTAATGACCATTTTTATATCATTCGCAAACGCCACTTTAAAAAAGAAAAAAATAAAAGGATACATTAATATTGCGACAGGAACAGTTTTATCTCTATTTTCTTTTTTCATTTTCTTTGGATAATGTTATTTCGATAACAAATTGTAAAGTTAATAGAGCAATCTTTTCCTGATTCTGTCTCTCACTATGAATAGCTAAATCTCTAACAGAGCTTATACAATCCCCAGTTCTTTTTTTCTTTGTATAACTGAATTACGTTGCATTTCTTTATCATACTCTCAAGGACGCTTGTGTAAACAATGCGAGTCTCTCGTAACATTTTATAAAATGTTACCAATGTCTAAACAAAATCCTTATTCATCACTTTAAAAGAAAGAACTATGATATTGTTCTTTTCCTTTGTGAAACAAAAGTAATTCCTTCTCACTTATGATAGCATCATAAAAATAAAAAAATGATTTTAGAAATCATTTAAATTTTCCATTAAAAATTGTTCTTAAACTAAGATGAGAACTCTCGAGTGCTATTTGAGTAAAAATTAAAACTCTCACCATTATGAATAATAATAAATAATGTACTGATTACAAATAATAAGTTTCAAAAAATTATAAAAACTCCTGACAACTTTCTGAAATAATTTTAAAAGCTCCACGTCTTTTAATGAACAATTTATTTGTTATTAATAACAATAAAAAGTTCCCTATTCAGATATCCGTTACGTTATTTAAGAGGAAAACATTCTCTTTTTTCAAAACCATATTCCTAAAACATATTCTTGTCTTTATCCACACAAAATCATAAAAAACGTTTTTTTCCTTTACACCTCATTTATATCATGCTTCGATACAGAATAATGCATTTTTAGTGTAATTTAATCTCAAAATAATTAAAGGGAACCCCCAAAAAATGAGCTATAAACAAAATTTAAAAGATGGTCCTCAGATGAAACTACAACGTGGCCTAGATAACCGTCACGTACAACTTATAGCCCTCGGTGGAGCTATTGGAACAGGACTCTTCATGGGATCAGGAAAAACAATTAGTGTAGCAGGCCCTTCCATCGTACTCGTTTATGCTATTATTGGATGTGCCCTATACTTTGTCATGCGTGCTATGGGAGAATTATTGCTTTCTAATTCACAGTACCGGTCCCTTATTGATTTTTCAACCGATATGCTAGGACCGGGAATCGCTTTCTTTGTAGGCTGGAGCTATTGGTTGAGCTGGGTTGTAACTGGAGCTGCAGATATTATTGCCATCATCACTTATATGCACTTTTGGTGGCCAACGCTTAATCCATGGATTGCCGTTTTTTCTTGCATTGGTTTCTTTTTAATTTTTAATCTCTTTGCCGTAAAACTATTCGGTGAACTTGAATTTTGGTTTGGTCTTATCAAAGTCGTAGCAATTTTAGCATTAATTGTTGTTGGTTTTTATATGATCGCTACGAGCTTTACTTCTCCCAATGGTACTGTTGCTTCTCTCAATCACGTATGGAACGATGGAAATATCTTTCCGCGAGGAATGACAGGTTTTTTTGCTGGATTTCAAATTGCCATTTTTTCTTTTGTTGGTATAGAAATTGCAGGAACAACTGCAGCTGAAGTCAAAAATCCTAAAAAAGTTCTACCAAAAGCAATTAATGCAATACCAGTACGTATTGTACTCTTTTACATCTTCTCTCTCATCGTGATTATGTCAGTCACACCTTGGGATCAAATTGTTCCAGATAAAAGCCCCTTTGTTTCGATGTTTTGGCTTGCTGGTATTCCGATAGCTGCTGGTTTGGTAAACTTTGTCGTTCTCACCTCGGCTGCTTCTTCGGCAAATAGTGGTATTTTTTCTACTAGCCGTATGATATATGGGCTTGCAACACAAAAAGGTGCTCCTCCAATTTTAGGTAAGCTTTCCAAATATCATGTTCCAGCCAATGCTCTATTCTTTTCCTGCTTATGTATTTTAATAGGGTATACAATTGCCTCACTCTCTCCAAGCCTCATAAGTGCTTTCACAATTGTGACGAGCATCTCAGCTATTGCATTTTTATTCGTATGGTCTGTAATTTTGGTTAGCTATATTGTATATCGTCGCAATCACCCTCATTTGCATGCTGAATCCGTCTACAAAATGCCAGGAGGAATTATCGTGTGCGGGATAATTTTAGTTTTCTTTGCTTTCATGCTCTATTTGTTAACGTTAGAAGAAGACACCCTAACAGCTTTAAAATACGGTATATTCTGGTTTATTTGCTTAGGCATAACCTATTTTACATTTGTAAAGAAAAAAATAACTCAAGGTAACAAATAAAGTCTATACATAAAACATCTCAAAAAAGGGTAATTTTAGTTACCCTTTTTCTACTTAACCTCCTCCCCAAACATCAAAAAACGACGATTCCTACCAGCGCCGGTTTGTGAACAATCCAGCTTATTAAGAGGGAATGCTGCTGATCATTTATATGGTTCACCTACATAAGGCTCTATGGGCTAGCCCTGCCCTGAATACTCACCACACATTATAAAAATACTTAATGCGTAAAAATGTTATATGCTTTATATCACTACTCTACACAACAGTATTTTACTGCACAATAAGATAAGAAACGAGCTATTCTGTAAAAAATTCTCTATAAACTTCACTGACATTGTTTACTAATAAAACATGAGATTTATCTAAAACTTTTTCCCCTCCAAAAGTTTATATTCAATTTTTTATCAAAATTAAAAATATAGCTTTAAACAGAATATATCTTAATAGCTATCTGCAATAAAAAAAGATTCTATGAAAATATTTTTCTATTTGTAATAAATTTTAAATATAAATAATTAAAGGTAAATTTTTAAATATATTTTTTAATATTTAAAATAATAGTCTAACTATTTAAACTTATTTTATTTATATATAAAGTTTTATATTTAATAAATTTGCAATTTTATTTATATTTAATATATTTAGAAATCTAAATTAATAAATAATTTTAAATATAAAAGTTATTTATACAATATTTTACTATAAATAAATATATATAAATATAAATATATATAAATATAAATATATATAAATATAAATAATAATTATATGTAATATATTTTATATTATATATAAAATATATTACATATATATAAAATATAAAAAATCAAAAAAATGTAATAAAATTTATCTTTTGTTTCTTATATATAAAATAATTATTCCATTAATTAATAATGTTTTTGCTTTATTCTCATATAGTCATAGAAAAAAATTCCTTTACTCCCTAGCTATATCATGTTTCGATAGAAGGGATTACCTTTTTTAGGGTAATTTTATCTTAAAATAACTAAAGGGAACCTCCCAAAAATGAATAAACAAAATTTAGAAAAAAAACCTAAGAAGAAATTGCAACGTGGACTACATAACCGACACATACAACTTATAGCCCTTGGTGGAGCGATTGGAACAGGTCTCTTCATGGGATCAGGAAAAACAATCAGTGTAGCAGGGCCTTCGATTCTACTCGTTTATGCAATTATTGGTTGTGCTCTATACTTTGTCATGCGTGCTATGGGAGAGTTATTGCTTTCTAATACACAATACCGATCTTTTATTGATTTCTCAACCGATCTTCTAGGGCCATGTGCCGGATTCTTTATCGGCTGGACATATTGGTTGTGTTGGATTGTCACTGGAACTGCTGAAATTATTGCCATTGTCACTTATACACACTTTTGGTGGCCTGAACTCAATCCGTGGATTCCTGTTATAATTGGTCTTATGTCCTTTTTAATTCTTAATCTCGTCGCAGTAAAACTATTTGGCGAACTTGAGTTTTGGTTTGGTTTTATCAAAATCGTAGCAATTCTAGTCCTAATCGTTGTAGGATTTTATATGATCTTTACCGGTTTTGTCTCTCCAAACGGTACGGTTGCTTCTCTTAGCCATATATGGAACGGTGGGAATATTTTTCCGCGAGGAATTACAGGCTTTTTTGCTGGATTTCAAATTGTTATTTTTGCTTTTGTTGGCATTGAACTCGCTGGAACAGCTGCTGCTGAAGTAAAAGAGCCTCAAAAAGCTTTACCACAGGCTGTTAATTCAATACCAATCCGCATTGTATTCTTTTATATATTCTCTCTTCTTGTGATTATGTCTGTGACGCCGTGGGATCAAATCAGTCCAGAAAAAAGCCCATTTGTAACAATGTATGCACTTATTGGTATTCCAACTGCTGCAGGTTTGATGAACTTTGTTGTCCTCACAGCTGCCGCATCTTCAGCAAATAGTGGAATTTTTTCTACCAGCCGTATGATATATGGGCTAGCAACACAAAAAGGTGCTCCTAAGTTTTTAGGAAAACTTTCTCGTAACCACGTTCCAGCCAATGCATTATTCTTTTCATGTTTATGCATCTTATTTGGTTATGCCGTTGTATCGTTATCTCAAACACTCATAGCTGCTTTTACAATTGTTACGACAATTGCCGCAACTTTGTTTATATTTGTATGGTCTATCATTTTGATCAGCTATATCGTCTATCGTCGCAATCGTCCTCTCCAACATACTGTTTCTCCTTATAAAATGCCAGGAGGTGTTGTTATGTGTTGGGCGCTTCTTATTTTCTTTGCATTCATTATTTATTTATTGTCATTAGAAGCTGACACTGCCATAGCTTTAAAATATACTCCAGCGTGGTTTATATTTTTAGGGATTGTATACTTTCTTTTTGGAAGAAAGAATTATGCAAAAAATTAAAAAATAAAGCTTATGTTGCCAAAAACATATAAAAAAGGGTAACTAAAGTTACCCTTTTTTTTGATATTTATCTATAAAATTATAAAAGCTATTGATCAAATATCTCTGTAGAAGCTTCAATTACGCTCTTTATCAACCAAAGCGTTAGATTTTATCCAAGGCATCATAGAACGAAGTTTTTTACCAACTTCTTCAATAGGATGATTATCATTTAAACGCCGCATACTTTTAAAATGAGCAGCACCAGCCTTATATTCTTGAATCCAATTCGATGTAAATTTACCCGTTTGAATATCTTTCAATATACGTTTCATTTCTGCTCTGGTTTTATCCGTAATCACACGTGGACCAGAGATATATTCACCCCATTCAGCTGTATTAGAGATCGAATAATTCATATTTGCAATGCCCCCTTCATACATGAGATCAACAATCAGTTTCACTTCATGTAAACACTCAAAATAAGCCATTTCTGGTGCATAACCTGCTTCCGTTAATGTTTCATAACCAGCTCGAATCAATTCAACAAGACCTCCACAGAGAACCGCTTGTTCACCAAAAAGATCAGTTTCGCACTCTTCTTTAAAAGTTGTTTCAATCACCCCAGCACGTCCACCACCAAGACCACATGCATAAGATAATGCTAAATTATGAGCATGCCCTGAAGCATCTTGCGCCACCGCTATTAAGCAAGGAACACCACAACCCCGTTGGTATTCATGACGAACTGTATGCCCTGGACCTTTAGGAGCAATCATCACAATATCAACGTTTTTTTTAGGTTCAATCAAGCCAAAATGAATGCTCAAACCATGCGCAAAAGCAATCGCTGCCCCATCGTGTAAATGATCATGAATATGTTCCTTATAAATATCAGCTTGCAATTCATCTGGCGTTGCCATCATGATGAGATCTGCCCATTTTGCTGCTTCAGCAACACTCACCACTTTAAAACCATCAGCCATGGCTTTTTTAACTGTTTCCGACCCTGGACGCAAAGCTATTTGCACATTTTGGACACCGGAATCTTTCAAATTTAAAGCATGCGCACGCCCTTGAGAACCATAACCAACAATGGCTACTTTTTTCCCTTTAATGAGATTAACATCCGCATCACGATCATAATAAACACGCATAAAAAAATTCCTTCTTTCTCTATTTAAACTGGATTTCAGATTACTTTTATTCAATAAGAAACATTATCTACAGTGCATCACACACTTATAAAGACAAAAAACACCGCTTATAAGAACACAGCAATTGAATAATTTTAAAGTTTACATATTGCATAGAAAAAACTGTAGTCCCCAAACATTCCTAAAACATATACGGATCCCCAAATAAACTTCAACTGCTATTCTACAAAAACAATAATTACACAAAATAAGATTTCTAAAGAAAATTTAGCTAATATTCTACTCTTTTATCGTGCAACAAAACGCTATATTCTAAAAATTAAGATACAACACACAATTTTTAACATGAACCAAATCAATATAGATAGCAAGAAAAATTACAAAATAACAAGTATTGTTTTAGTACAACCTTCAAAAGCATACACAGCAATATCTTTAGAATAATAGAGAAGACGCTTTTACTTGTTACATTCTTTAATAACCACGCCTCTCACCAAAACAGAATGCCATTGTGTTATTCATTCATGCGCTTATTAAAAAATTCTTAATGCGCTCGAACTCTTTTCAATAGTCCTCTATAATAATCTAAGATTTATCGTACACGCCCCCTTTACTTTATAAAGTTACAAGTTGATATCATCATTCTATTTTCTCGCTCCCAATATTGCAATAGCTCATATTACATTGAGCCTATTCATAAAAAGCATTTTGTGACTTTAAATCTGTTCGATGAAATCATCCCCCTTGCGCGTCACAAGCAGAATTGCATGTGAATATGTCTTATGAACCATCGCATGGCAAAAGCTGCCGCAACATTAAACGAGCCCAAAAATGAAGACGATAATTTATATCTTTATGACGTAAAATGGTGATGCATAAGAGGTTTTACGTTACACTTTTCACAAGTAACACTGTGAAATAAGCTCAAACATATTAAAAGATATCTCTCAAACACCTTATGACGCTCAATAAATTTTGTGCACTGATCCATTTAAATTTCTTCGCCAATCCCTTATAAGAAAAATACTCTAAAAAACTATATTCCTTCGAAAAAATTATAGTAAGTAGATTTGGTAAAATTTCCTCATAATGGATGGTATATAAAAAAGCATTTCATACCCTAAAAAACACAAAAAATAGAAAGCTACTAATAAACAGAGGAAAATAGAATATTTTATAATGTATGCTAATAGTGCTATTTATCTCAACATATATAAAATTGTTTTTTTAGATAAATTGATAAAGCTTTATAAAAATTTTTTCCCAATTTTATAGAGAAACAAAGATTACGATAATAACCGGATAAAACGCTGAACAGTATCATGCATTCCATACTCTAATGCATCAGCAATAAGCCCATGGCCAATAGAAACCTCATCAAGCCAAGGAATACTTTTGACCAGAGCAGGAAGGTTCATAAGTGTCAGATCATGCCCAGCATTCATACCTAACTGCAACTCTTTAGCTCTTCTTGCTGCTAAAACAAGTTTATTGAGCTCTTGATCTTGTTTTGTTTTATCCTGAAATTCACCACCATAAGGTCCCGTGTAAAATTCCACACGATCAGCACCCATTGCTTTAGCAATATCAAGACCATCGACAGCAGGATTAGCAAAAAGGGATACACGAATCTTTCTTTTTTTTAAATTCTGAATAATAGGTGCTAAAAATTCTGCATCATGAGCAAAATTCCACCCATGATCAGACGTTGACTGATCTGGATCATCAGGAACAAGGGTAATCTGGTCCGCATAATTTTCAGCGATATCCAAAAATTGATCACTTGGATAACCTTCAATATTAAACTCAGCCGTAGGAAAATTGTTCTTTATTAAACAGTATATATCTGACAAATCCGCAAAACGAATATGCCTTTCATCAGGGCGTGGATGAACCGTCAAACCCGCTGCTCCAGCAGCAAGCGCTATATGCCCAATATTTGTTATACTTGGCCACGGAAGATTACGTCGATTACGCAAAACAGCAACAGCATTAAGATTAACCGAAAGTTTTACCGCCATGCCCATTTCCATTTTTTTATAGTGTGTAACAAGATAGAAAAAAGGCATTTTCTATCTGAAACTGGGATGATACACACATTTTCTCTATCGAACAATCGTTAAATGCTCTGCTGCGCGGGTAATTCCCGTATAAAGCCAGCGTGCATACATATCACGAAATGCAAAACTTTCATCAAACAAAACGACGTTATTCCATTGAGAACCTTGCGCCTTATGAACCGTTAATGCATACCCATAATCAAAATCATCATATCGCTTTTTTAATTGCCATGAAATTTCTTGATCAGGGTTTTCAAACGCTGCTTTTAAAAGTTTAATCTTTGCTACCCCACGCTCACTTTCTTCTGGTTTCACAAGAAGATTAATACTTGGTTTAACGGTCTCCTTCTGTGAAGTCATCACCTTCCATAAAGAGCCATTCAACAAACCTTTAATGGGATCATTTCGCAAACACACCAGCTTATCTCCCGCTTGCGGATAATCTGCTGTAAATCCCTTTAACACACGCAAACGCTGATTATAAAGGTGGCGTGTACGATTAACCCCTACCAAGACCTGATCAGCATCCAAAACCAATTGTTGATTGACCTCTTTACGTGTAACAACGCGCGCTTCTCCATAGTCACCATAAGCAATATCGCGTCCTTCGCGCACGTCCATAGCAAGACGTATAATCGGATTATCTCGCGCTTGCCGATGAATTTCTGAAAGAAGAAAATCTGGTTCTCCATTAGAAAAAAAGCCTCCACCAGATATAGGAGGCAATTGACCTGGATCACCAAGAACAAGAATTGGCGTCCGAAAGCTCATTAAATCACGTGCCAATTGTTCATCGACCATCGAGCATTCATCAACGATAATGAGTTTAGCTTGTGCAGCAGCACTTCTTCGATTTAACGTAAATGTTGGAGCAATAGACTTTTTTCCTGTTATTTCATCGGAAACTTCCTCTTCTCCACGCGGACAATAAATTAGCGAATGAATAGTACAAGCATTGCTTGCACCTTTAGAACGTAAAACCTGCGCCGCCTTCCCTGTAAAAGCAGCAAATTGAACAGAACCATCAACTGTCTCTGCAAAATAGCGTGCAAGCGTCGTCTTACCCGTCCCCGCATAGCCAAAAAGGCGAAAAAGAGGAGAACGCCCTTCCCTCAACCACGCGGCAACAGCCTTCAATGCATTATCCTGTTCCCGTGAAAACTGCATAGCTTACCAATATAAGTTTTGCATAAAAAAAGCAGTATTTTGAAAAAAACCGACTATCAAAAAAAACTTTTTTATTAAGAATTGCTGACACACACCCATCTAACAACTTTCGTAGCACAATTATCAATTATTTACCCATTATTTTTTCAAGATATTATAACAATTTAAATTTTATCTATACATCGATCTTCTTGGTAACAGCTTATACTTATCAAATAAAATATCATTTTTTACAACAGTAACACCAACAATGGAATATGCATATCTTAAATTTAAAATAACACCTAGTATACGCTTTTTATAACCAAAATTTAGAATGAGAAAAAGAGTATTGCCTTTGCAAAACCCTAGCTAGAAAAATGTCCTTAACAGGATAAAAATAATGTAATTTTATGAATACTATTTTACACAAAAAATCAGCTTTCTTGCACATAAAAATAAAGTATATCTACTATTCTGAAATAATAATTAAATATATCAAAAACCTTTTGGCAGAAATAAAAATAGCTCTCAACAAAACTACTTAATCCTATGATGATACACCTCTAAAGTTCCTATCTCCCTCTTATCATGATTTTAATAAATTTACTCTTCATGCTACAAATAAATTATATCTCAACGAATAAAGAGAGGCATCACGCTTATATGAAGCACGCTTTATCTCGCACAAATATGGAGCTTTTTCTGTTTCAACAATAAAACATGGTTCGTAAGTATGGCCTTCTTGGTAGTCTATTATAGAAAACTGGGACATGGTTTCAGTCCAACGTAGCACTTCAGGTTCGTCCTCTAGAATATGAGAAAAGCGCAATTCTTCATCTATTGAGTCAAACTTTTTCTTTTTGTCGCAATGTTTTAAAGTTTATAAAAACTAACTGATTAATGCTATTCTTATTGCTAGAAATAACAATGAAATCAAGGCGGATAATTTGTTAATAGGCTTGGCGTTATGCCAAAATATCAGCGGTAATATTGCTTTTTGTTTGTTTTAGAAATGAAATAATGAACTCAAATATTGATGAATGAAACAGGAGGTTTAAATTGAAAATATTAATTCCAGACGACTATCAAAAAGCCACCCTAACATTACAGTCTATTACAAAATTAATGAAATCACATGAAGTGCTGGTTATAAATAATTTAGCTAAAGAATGTGATTTAGAAGATAAGCTCAAAGAGATAGATATTCTTATCTTAATCAGAGAGCGGACTATAGTTGATAGAAATCTTCTCCTGAAACTGCCAAATTTAAAATTAATCTGCCAAACAGGCCCTATAGGTTCACATATTGATATAGAAACTTGTAGAGACTTAGGAATTGAAATATTAGACGGTGGTGGAGATCCAACTTCTGCTGCTGAATTTGCGTGGCTCTTAATTATGTCTGCGCGTAGAAAACTCTGTAAATCTGTATCTGATATGAAAAAAGGACGATGGCAAACAACATTTGGCAACCAAATGAAAGGGGCTACTCTTGGAATATTCGGGTTTGGCCGTATTGGTAAAATGGTTGCTCAATATGCTCAAGCTTTTGGCATGTCCATTTTGGTTTATGGGAGCGAGCGTTCAACGCAAGAAGCAAAAAATTTAGGTTATCATTTTACGCATTCAAAAGATGAGTTTTTTACACGTCCTGACGTTATATCCGTCCATTTACGTTTAAGCGATAAAACCAGAGAAATCATAAAATTAGATGATCTATTGAGCATGAAACCTCATGCTATTTTTGTCAACACAGCGCGTTCAGCTTTGGTTGAAAAAGGGGCGATAGAAAAAATACTAAGTTTGGAAAATTCAATTTACTTTGCACTGGATGTTTATGACAGCGAGCCAGTATATGAAAGCAAATTATTGCAATCAGATAGAGTTCTTTGCACACCGCATCTGGGCTATGTGACTGAAGAAAGCTTTGAGAATTATATTGAAAAAGCTTGCCAAAATATAGCGTCTTTTATAAAGAGCACTTAATGCCGGCTGAGCCAATGTTTGTAAAATTTATCTTATATCACTAGCATATCAAATTTGTACGACACATAATAGCTTATTTCCTTAAATTAAGCATATTCCTTAGCTTTCATATTAATGCCAATCGTATTGACAGATTTTTATGTAATCAGCAAAAATACCTCATTTATTGTTGCAAGCATTATTAAAAAAGGCTACTTTATTGGAATACAATTTAATTGGAGGGGGGCTGAGTGAGCAATAATAAATTTATAGAAAAGAATTATTATAGATGGATTGTATTGCTTGTTGCCACTATCGCTCAAGCATCAGCTTGCTTCTTTGTTCAAGGGATTGGTCCTTTAGCTGAATTTTTTAAGAAGGATTTCTCGCTTAGTGACTCTCAAATAGGTTTGCTGTCTTCAGCAGCGCAGTTCCTACCTATTATTGGGTTACTCATAGCTGGTGAATTACTAGACAAGTTTAACGAGCGCTATATTGTTGGCGTTGGCGCACTCGGCGTTTCTATCGCTCTTTTATTGGGAGCAATTGCAGATAACTCTATTTCCCTTTTGGTTTGTTTGCTAATTGTAGGGGGATTTTATAGTTCTGCTCAACCTGGTGGCGCTAAATCTGTTTCTGCATGGTTTCCACAATCGCAACGCGGATTTGCAATGAGAATAAAGCAGGCGGGGCTACCATTAGGTAGAGGCATTAGCTGGGTATAGTTATTCCTGCGAGTGCCCTTGTCTATGGCATACAAGGTGCGTTTTTGGTCGGTACCATAGTTTCTTTTTTAGGTGGATGTATATTTATTATTTTTATCACTCACCAACAAAAGTTGTAGCTATCGCTCCAGAAAGCAAAGCAAAAGTTTCGTTCTATGCAAATGTAAAGTCTCATCTTGCGATGTTAACTGCACCACATATGAAGAATATTATTTTCTCAGGCGTTTCACTTGTGATCGTTCCATATGTTTTAACCATTTTTATAACGATTTATTTTTATAGAATCTATCACCTGTCTTTAGCTAAAAGTGCTTATTTATTTTTTGTTTCACAGGCTTCTGGTGCCTTAGGAAGAATTATTTTAGCAGCGTGGAGTGATCATTGTAGAAAAGGACGATTTTTTCCTGTCTTGTTTTGCATGATTGCAGTCGTTTTTGGATTTTTAATATTAATTTTAGGCATGAGTGGATCCATAATTTATTTAACTATTTTATCTGCTTGGTTAGGTTTTTTTGGATTGGGATGGTATGGCCCTTGGGTCGCCTATATTGTAGACTCTTCACCAAAAGAAAGCGTTGGCTTTTCTCTGGGGTTAGCAATGTCTATAAATCAAATCGCAATTATTACTGCTCCACCATTATTTGGATTAATCCAAGATTTTACAGACACTTATGTACTAACATGGCTGTTTTAATTTTAATTATTATTTTTTCACTTTTCTTAATAAGAAAGTAGGGAAAGATAATTGGGGAGGAAATTATAATGATAAATGAAAATACTTTTGAGTTGAGCAATCTCGAAAGAGACAAACTTTGGGAGGCTTTGGACCATGTTATTTATGATCCATACTGTGGTATTGAATATTCGGTTAAGCTAAAAAAAATAGCATTTTCGCTGCTACCCCATAGAATATTGACAATTCTTATGAATCAAAAGATGTCTATTACCCCTAGAGCATATTTAATCTTTGAAAACCTTCCAATTGATAGACAAATTAATACGTCACCTAATCCTTATAATTTAGATGCGTCTTGTAAAAGTGGCTATATTAGCGAAAATTTAATTATGATGTTTTCTTTATTAATCGGAGAGCCTTATTCAATTAAATTTGAAGGCGAACATATAGTAAACAACCTAGTTCCTTTAGAGGATAATAAAAAAGATTATACAGGATTAGGATCTGAAGTTGAGTTAGATTTTCATATAGAAAATGCTGCGCTAAAATTTATAACAGGTTTAAATTTATCTCCTAAAGGGATACTTTTATCTGGTGTTCGCAATGATGTTAATGGCCCATTGACTAGAATATCTGATGCACGTCTCGCTTTAAAACTTTTAAGTGAGGAAGATTTGAGGAGCTTAAGGGATAATTTATATATAATTAATGTTCCTTATAGATTGGAGAAGAAATGGGATGACCTCTACAGGTAAAGTACCCATCGTTCAAGGGAACGGTGAATTCCCAGATATCAGCGCTGTTTTTTATCCAGGCATGTTAGAACCACAGTCAAAAAAAGCCAAGGAAGCTTTAGATCATTTTAAGGCTGTATCTTTTGGAATTGATGTACAACCAGGAAGATTATTATACATTGATAACAGAATGGCTCTACACTCTAGAGATAAATTTTTTGGATCATTTGATCGTTATGAAAATCCAATGCGGTGGATTCAAAGAGTGTTTGTGTCTGCAGATTTATGGAATCATAGATATGTAGAACAAATAAAAGAAAGAGTATTTGATTTTCAATGTTAATGTCCTAATAATGATATGATGTTGAGTATTATTCTGGTTTATATATATTGACTACACATCTCATATGTATAGATTTTTCCCGCATAATCAGGTGAGGTTACTACCTGATTATAAGCTATGGTGGCCAATTGATTTTCCATGGCTGTATTCGCTTTTTGTTATTTTCGCCATTCCTTTCAAGCCTCTAGGGGGATTTTCCTATCAAGCCCTTGAAAGAGCTATTTGGAGTAGTTTCATAATGCAAAACCAAAACATAGTGACAAACTTTTCTATTGTTTTCACAAGTATAACGGTTTGCATGGTTGCACCCTTCAAGCATGGTGGTTTTTTTCTTGCACGATGAAATCTTTCATATATGAGACAACATAATTAATTTATAACAGATAATTCAATGTATTATCTAAAAAATGCAACGATATAGCTATTAATGTGAACATATGAATTAAAAAAACAAACATCGCGTACAAATAAATTCAAACATAATTTGGCACACGACTTATAACATTTTTTAGATGAACAAATAATAATACACCCCATGTCTTTAAACAAAGAATGAAAATCATAAAATGAGCTCTAAGGATAATAAGAACTCTCCACAAAGAAGTGACAGAGATGAAGACTCCAAAGACTTCATCATCACCATCCTTCAGCATTTTGTTAACATATTCATTTTATACAAGAATCTTTCCCTCAGAAGAAATAGCATTTGCAATAGCTTCTTCGCTTGCCTCATCGGGTAATAACATCTCATTATGAGCACATCCCGATGGGATCATAGGAAAACAGTTTTCTAAATGATAAACACGACAATCAAAAAGAACAGGCTTATCACAATCAATCATCTGCTGAATTTTATCATCAAGTTCATCGGGTTTTGAACAATGAATTCCCACGGCTCCATAAGCTTGTGCCAATTTCACAAAGTCAGGCATAGATTCCGTATAAGAATGAGAAAGACGATTACCATGCAGCAATTGCTGCCACTGGCGGACCATTCCCATATACTGATTATTTAAAATGAAAATTTTCACCGGTGTGTCATGCTGAATAGCTGTTGCAAGCTCTTGAATATTCATCTGAATGGAGGCATCACCAGAAATACACACAACAAGCGCATCAGGATGCGCTATTTGAACACCTATAGCAGCAGGTAAACCATATCCCATCGTTCCAAGACCACCAGAAGTCATCCAATGTTTTGGTTCATCAAAATGATAATACTGCGCTGCCCACATCTGATGCTGCCCGACATCCGTTGTAATATAAGCATTCGCATCTTTGGTAAAAGCATACAGCCGTTCAAGAGCATATTGCGGCATAATGACATCTTTTTTCTCCGCATATGCCAATGAATTACGAGCTTTCCAACGGTTAATTTGCGTCCACCACGCCTCACGGACTTCACTGTTAAACGCTGGTTGCTGTATCTTTAAGAGTTGCGTCATATCTCCTAAAACACAAGCCACATCACCAATAATTGGAACTTCTGCTTTTACAATTTTATTGATAGAAGAAGGGTCAATATCAATATGAATAATACGCGCATGAGGTGCAAATGCATCAAGGCGCCCGGTGATACGATCATCAAATCGTGCTCCAACAGCTAACATGACATCACAATCATGCATGGCCATATTAGCCTCATAGGTTCCATGCATTCCAAGCATTCCAAGCCAATTTTTACCGGAAGCAGGATAAGCACCAAGTCCCATTAATGTTGAAGTAATCGGAAAATCCCCCAATTGAACCAAATTACGTAAAAGCTGTATAGCTTTCATCCCCGATGAAATAACACCACCACCAGAATAAATAATAGGGCATTTTGCCTCAACTAAAAGAGAAACGGCAGATTCAATAGCCTTAGTATTCCCTTTCAACGATGGAAAAGAATGTAAAGATTCCTGAACTTGAGGTGCTCTATAAAATCCTGAAGCAAATTGAACATCCTTAGGAATATCAATCAAAACCGGCCCAGGACGACCTGATTGAGCAAGAGCAAAAGCTTCATGAATAATAGCCGCAAGATCATTGACATTTTTAACCAGCCAATTACGCTTCGTACAAGGCTTTGTAATTCCAACTGTATCAGCCTCTTGAAAAGCATTTGTTCCAATCACCGTTGTTGACACCTGCCCAGAAAAACAAATAAGAGGTATCGAATCCATAAGAGCGTCTTGCAAAGGTGTAACAGCATTCGTTGCCCCTGGACCAGAAGTCACAAGCATAACCCCTACCTTCCCTGTGCTGCGTGCATAGCCTTCAGCTGCATGCCCTGCGGCTTGTTCATGGCGCACCAAAATATGCTGGAGTGTATCTTGGTGATAAAGAACATCAAAAATAGGCAAAACAGCCCCACCAGGATAACCAAAAATATGTTCAACGCCTTGATCTATAAGAGCTTGAACCACTATTTCAGCGCCCGACATTATTTTCCCATCTGCACTCTCTTGCTTTCTTGGATCATTTCTCATTTTTCCCACTCACCTACTTTATAGGACAATAAAAAAGCCCCTAACGGAGCCCATAAAAAAAGCCCCCAAAGGAGCCCATTACACAACACATACTGTATGATTACCCCCATTATTCCAACGTATAAAATATATAAAAAATTCCTTGTAGAAAGATTTCTAATTCCATTGATACCATTCGTCAATAAAAAATTATATTTTCTAAAAAATTTCTTTTTCACGAATTATCTTTTATCTTTCGATAAGTTTCTTTGCAAAGCTCTAACTCTTTTATCAAAAAGTAAGCATCCATTCTTCATCAAATTGATTACGAAACCATGTCATTTGTCTTTTTGCATATCTCCTCGTTTGTATTTTTACCGCTTCAAGAGCATTCTCAAAGCTTCTATATCCATCCAAATAAGCCATAAATTCAGGTATACCAATAGCCTTCATTGCTGGTAAAGAAGGGGAAAGTTTAAGTTTTTTCATAGCCACCACTTCTTCTAAAGCTCCTCTTTCAATCATAGAATCCAAGCGTTTATGAATACGTTCATAAAGCAGAGAACGTGGTGGCATGAGAAGAATTTTTTCGGTCAAATTCGGCGCAATGATAGGTGTTGTTTTTTGTTTCTGCCACCAACTGAGCGTCTTACCGGTTGCATCATAAACTTCCAAAGCACGGACAATACGCTGTCTATCGTGCGAAGAAATTTTTTCAGCAACATCAGCATCAATCTGTAACAACTGGCCATAAAGACTTTCAGGTCCTTCTTGATCAAGCAGCAGACGCCATTTCTGCCGCACAACATCTGGAACATGAGGAATTTCCGCAATCCCTTCCAAAAGAGCACGAAAATAAAGTCCTGTTCCGCCAACAAAAATAACTGATCTCAAAGAAAAAGTAGCCAATAGCTTCTCAACATCACACAACCATTGCCCTACTGAGTAATTCAATGTAGGACTCACATGACCATAAAGATAATGGGGAACAATCGCAGTATAAGCCTCTCTCGGCCGTGCTGTTAAAATATTTAAAACATCATAAACCTGCATTGAATCAGTATTAATAATGAGAGCATTTTTTTCTTTAGCCATTTGCAAGGCAAGTTCTGACTTCCCACTTGCCGTTGGCCCCGCTATTAATGTAACTGTTCTCTGTGTCATGAATAGCAATTTCTCCCAATCAATAACTTATTGCAACATGCAGACACCCCCAAAGCCACTGTATTTTCTCTCCATGATCATAGAGTAAATACTTCAAACAAAAATACGAACACAAATTCTCTTTAATACAAAGAAAATCCTATGAAACTTATAAAAAAGAAAAAATGGACTTAATAACAACACCAAAGGAATTTCCAAGCATTTTTTGCTATCATAATTCAATAACAAACCACAGCTATAATAATTCTGTCCGTTAATGCCATTAAAAACATACTCTTTGTCATCATTTATGAAAATAATACTAAGTTTAATCTATACAATCAAATAGCTTTATTTTTTCCTATAAAAATAGCATGCTACGCCGGTTTATAATCAGAGCCTTATAAAGCATCATATCAATACCATTTACTTGCGCATCACAAGCAGAGATAAAAATGGACTTAAGAAAGGTGTACCAATATCTCTTATGCAGCATTTCAAAGTCTAGGCTGTTACAATATTGATAACTGAAAAATACTATGATGGCACCAATTTATACTTTATATCCAGCATAAAGATATAATGATTTCCTATAGATTTTATATTGCACAGCCCATGCTCTCTATCGTGAAATGAGCTTGAGAAACATTGAACATCACATGCCTGACTTGCAAAAGACCCCATATACTAAATCTGCTAAAAAACAAAAAAATAATTTTTCAAACATCAATCCATTAAAATCGTTACGAACCGTAACTCTCCATCTGGACGCGCAACAATAAAGAGAGCATTTTTTCGTCCAGCTTCACGTAATTTATGAATACGTCTCTTAGCCTCATCAATTGTTGTGATAGAACTCTGATTAATATCAACTATCACTTCACCAACGCGAATACGCTTTTTATCCGCTGCACTATTTTGTGCAACAGCTGTCACCACTAGTCCTCGAAGTTTATCTGAAATTGAATAACGATGACGCAAATCCTCTGTCAGTTCAGATAACGTCATGCCCATAAATTGCATTGTCACGTTTTTCGACAGATCTTGATTTTTTTTATCATCAACTTCTTCTGTATCTTCATTTGGATCTGTTTCAATCAAACGTCCAAGCTTAACTTTTACTGTTTCTTCTTGCCCATTGCGTAAAACAGTAACGTCCACCACTTTTCCTTCTGAACTCTCTGCAACTAAACGCGGCAAATCACGTGCATGCTTAATTTTGGAATTACCAAAGGAAAGAATAATATCTCCAGTTTGTAACTGGCTATTATCTACATTATTTTCTTTCGTCTGTTCTATTTTACCAGCCACCAATGCTCCCACAGCATTGTCCAATTTTAAACTTTTTGCAATATCCTCTGTTACCGGCTGAATACGAATAGCCAACCAACCACGCCTTATTTCTCCAAAATCACGCAATTGATTAATAACAGAAAGAGCCATATCCGATGGAATAGCAAATCCAATACCGATAGATCCTCCCGAAGGTGAAACAATTGCTGTATTAATGCCAATGACTTCACCATTTCTATCAAATAACGGACCACCAGAATTGCCACGATTAATTGCTGCATCTGTTTGAATAAAATTATCATAAGGACCAGCATTAAGATCACGGTTACGTGCAGAAATAATGCCAACTGTTACACTTCCACCAAAACCATAAGGATTTCCAATAGCCATAACCCAATCACCAATACGTGCCTTTTCTGAATCACCAAAACGCACAGCTTTTAATTTTTTACTTCCTGCATCGACTTGAAGCAACGCCAAATCAGTTTTGCTATCCTTTCCAAGAAGCTTTGCCTTTAGTTTTGTACCATCCGTAAAATTAACTTCAATATCATCAGCATCAACGATAACATGATAATTTGTAACAATAATCCCTCTTTGCGCATCAATCACAAAACCAGACCCTAAAGAACGCACCTTTTGAAATTGACTATCTTTTTGACCATCTTTAGGCGTAAAGAAATCACTAAAATATTCCTCCAACAATGAATCTTTTGGGATAATGGGTACCGCAGTATTTTCATCCTGTTCTGTTCCTTCAACAGTCTGCGCCGTGGAAATATTCACAACTGTTTCCAAAAGCTCAGAAGCTAAATCGGGAATAGAAAGCAATGCCTTGCTTGTCTCGGCTCCCCAAGACAAACTCACTGATCCTGATAGAAACAAAGTCACACAAAAAACAACTCTTGTGATAAAAAACTTTAAAAACGTATTTTTACTCACGACACTTCTATCCATGACATGCCTTTAATCAAAGATGCAAAGAGCCCTACTAAATTTATCTACGTAAAACCAGCACGGCTCGATACTCTCTACCACTTTTACCATAAAAGAAAATGGTCACAGATCATTCTTTTCATGCAAAATCTCGTATCTGCAATCCATTATTTTATCTATTCTCTCCCGATTTTGGATCAGTTTTACTGAGGCCAGTATTCATTGTCGGTAAGAATGCTTTATTTGCCTGCGGCGGATTACGAAAATAGAAAAAGAAATCCTCATTTGGAGAAATCACCATCGGTGTTTTCTCTAAATTCTTGTATTGTTCCATCGCCAACCAAAAATCGTAAAAAGACGGATTAGCCTCCCTCGCATTCAATAAAAGACGAATACTTTCAGCTTGACCTTCACCACGGGTAATTTCAGCATCACGCTTCGCAGCTGCTACAATTTCCTCATACTCACGATTAGCTTCTGCCACAATACGATCTCGCTCCTGCTGACCACGAGCTCGGATATTTTCCGCAGCAGCTTCACGTTCAGCTGCCATTTGCCGATAGACATCTTCTGAAACAGCATCAGTCAAATCGGTTTTACGAATACGCACATCAACAATGGTAATACCCAACGAACCTGCATCTACAGAAAATTGCTTCTGTACTTCAGCCATCATCGCGCCTCGTTCATCCGATAAGGCTGCTTTAAATTCTCGCTTACCATAAACAGCACGCAAAGCGTCAATAAACCGTGGTGCAAGGTTTTCACGTGCCGCAATTTGTGGACGCCCAGAAGCAATGCGCTGTAAAAACAACTTAGGATCTGTAATACGGTAAATAAAGAACGCATCCACCTCATAATACGCACCACCACGAACCTGTACAGATTGTGTAGGAACATCGTAACGCAATAACCGATTATCAACAATGATCATCTTATCGATAAAGGGCGCCTTGAAATAGATTCCAGGATTAGATTCTACCTGAACAATTTGTCCAAAACGCTTAATTGCTACTTGTTGACGAGGATAGACGATAAATACGGACATCCACAAAATCATCAAAACAAACACTATAGCACTAAAAACAAACAAAAAGCGAGATTGCTGCATAATTAATCTCCTCCAGAAATACGAGAATCTAAGAGTAACGCAGGACGCGCTGCTGTTGCCTTTACTTTTTCCGATGACTTGCTACGCAACAATTCATTCAAAGGTAAATAAGGCACCGCTGGAGAATTTGCCTGATCAAGAACCAGCTTATTTGGTGAAGAAAGAATCCGCCCCATCGTCTCCATATAGAGACGGTAGCGCGCAGCTTCTGGTGAAATCGCAGCCTCTCGAGCTATTGCCTGAAAACGTTCAGCACGCCCTGTTGCCTCTTCAACCATTTGTGCCTTTTCACCTTTTGCGATTTCCCGTGTGCGTGAAGCTTCACCATTTGCTAAACCAATTTTCGTAAAACGCACACGATTCCCCTCTTCAATCATTCTTCCACGTTCCTGCTCCGCCTGTTGAACAGAATTAAACGCAGCAGCAACCTTTGTTGGAGGAGCAGCTTCACTGATAGACACACGGCTTATTTCGACACCAAGTTGATATTTATCCACAGTCAACTGGATAATCTTTCTAACGTCATTAGCAACTTCTTCTTTCTTGTCACGTAAAACATCATCAACCGGCCGCGAACCAATGACCTCACGCATTGCACTCTCAGCAACTTGGCGGACAGTTCCCTCTTGATCATTCACATTGAATAAAAACTGACTAGGATATGAAATCCGATAGTAAACAGAAAAATTAACATTAACGATATTCTGATCACTCGAAAGCATTAAACCATCACTTTGTTGCGCCTGACCGGGCTTCCCACCAATCGCGATTGTTTTTTCCGTTAAAGGGACTTTCATATAGGTCTCAATTGGCCAAAAATGAAAATGCAACCCATCACCAATAATGCCTTCTTTAGGGATGCCAAAGCGCAACTCTACCGCTTGTTCATTTTGCTGAACAATATAAATTGACTGGTATAACCAAAAAAACACAATAAGCAGAAGGAACAAAACAGAAAGACTACTTCTCCCGAATTGTTTAAACTGATCCTGCCCTTTGCGCAAAATTTCATTAAGATTAGGACCATTTTCGCCACCATTACCGCCACCAGAACCAAAGATATTCTTAGCTGGTGTTTTTTTGTCACCACTGTTTTTATCGCCACTCCACGGGCCACCACCATTTTGATTTGTCCAGGGCATTATCACCTCTTTAACTGATTACCACTACTCGAACACCAACCATTTGCTTGATCTTATAGGGTGTCTCTTACCTCATTACAATACAACTGATAAACCCTTCCACTTCATATTACAAAAAATTATTTCCGCTCATAAACAACAAAACGTGTCGGATGACTATCTTTATCCCCTTTTGGAATATCTTGTGTTTGCACAATAGTCCACTTTTCTTTATCAAAAACAGGAAAAAAACTATCACCTTCTATAGAGGCTAAAACTTCTGTAAGGAATATTTTATCAGCCATATGCAACCCTTGTTGAAAAATTTCACCACCACCAATAATAAAAATTTCCTCTACATCATTTTGAGAAGCAACATTTGTTGCAAGAGAGCAAGCTTGCGATAAAGAGTGAGCAACAACAGCCCCTTCAGCGTTGAAAGTACAATCACGCGTAATGACGATATTTGTACGCCCTGGTAAAGGGCGCCCAAGAGAATCCCAAGTTTTTTTTCCCATAATAATGGGCTTACCCAATGTCAAAGCTTTAAAGCGTTGCAAATCCGTTGATAAATGCCACGGCATTACACCTTCACGACCGATAACACCATTTTCTGCAACAGCAGCAATTAAACAAATGGAAATCGTCATATTGCTACCGGCGCTTTAATATGGGATTGTGCTTCATAATTAAGCAATTCAAAATCCTCAAATTGAAAAGAAAAAAGATCTGTTACCGCTGGATTTATGCGCATACATGGCAAAGCATTTGGTCTACGAGACAATTGACATTTTGCCTGTTCAAAATGATTAGAATAAAGATGAGCATCCCCCAGAGTATGAATAAAGTCGCCTACTTTAAGACCGCTTACTTGCGCAATCATCATCGTTAACAGTGCGTAGGATGCAATATTAAATGGAACACCTAAGAAAATATCCGCCGAACGCTGATAAAGCTGACAGGACAATTTTCCCTCCGCAATGTAAAATTGAAAAAGACAATGGCACGGAGGTAAAGCCATTTCTTCTATTAATGCAGGATTCCAAGCAGATACAATCAAGCGACGAGAATCTGGCATTTCTTTAATCATTGTTAAAAGATTACTAATTTGATCAATATGGCGCCCATCAGGAGCAGGCCAAGAACGCCACTGATAACCATAAACAGGACCAAGATCTCCTTTTTCATCAGCCCACTCGTCCCAAATTGACACACCATGTTCTTTCAACCATGCAATATTTGTATCACCTTTAAGAAACCACAAAAGCTCGTAAATAATTGAACGTAAATGTAGTTTTTTTGTTGTCAACAATGGAAATCCTGCTTGTAAATCAAAGCGCATCTGATATCCAAAAATAGATCGCGTTCCAACGCCCGTCCGATCTGTACGATCAATACCCTGATTTAAAACGTGGGATAAAAGAGCCAGATATGATTTCATGAGGGTTATTATGTCCGATTCTCCTCATTATAGAAAATAAAAACTGTAAAATTCGTACAAACATAATTCAAATCTTTATCCGAAAACATCTTACACAAGAAATTATCGTGATCTGACTAAAATTTTTATGCAAAAGATAAAATACTATAGACAGCTTCTGAAGAAAAGAACATAGAGTGATAATGAACAAAAATGGTGAACGTGAAATGAAGGGATTGACTATGGAAAAACAAGAATCTTTAGCATCACATGATACGCAAAAACGTATCTGGGCTATTGTATCCAGTGCATCAGGTAATCTAGTAGAATGGTATGATTTTTATGTTTATTCTTTTACATCCATTTACTTTGCATCACAATTTTTTCCCTCAGATGGCGATGTCGTTGCACAACTTTTAAAGGCCGCTGGTGTCTTTGCTATTGGTTTTCTTATGCGCCCAATCGGCGGATGGCTCTTTGGCTTCATTGCTGACCGCTATGGACGTAAACGCTCAATGCTTATTTCTGTTGGTATGATGTGTGGTGGTTCTTTCTTAATCGCCATACTTCCTACTTATGAAACTATTGGAATGGCAGCAGCAATTCTTTTACTTTTACTCCGAATGCTTCAAGGACTTTCTGTCGGGGGTGAATATGGTACGACAGCCACTTATATGAGTGAAGTGGCACTCAAAAACCGCCGTGGATTTTTTAGCTCTTTTCAATATACCACACTGATTGGTGGACAACTTCTAGCCAGTCTGGTTATATTCATTCTAGCACTTTATCTTACAGAGGATCAACTAAAAGCGTGGGGATGGCGTATTCCATTTGCCATTGGTGGCCTAGGAGCAGTTGTTGCAATTTACCTCCGCCGTACACTTCATGAAACAACCACAGAAGAAAATCGTTCTAAAAAGCAAGCTGGTAGTCTTTTAGAGCTTCTACGCAATCACAGAAAAGCTTTTTTTCTAGTTGTTGGCTTTACAGCTGGGGGATCGCTCACATTTTATACCTATACAACTTATATGCAAAAGTATCTGATCACAACCACCGGCTTTGATAAACATACTGCAACAACAATCATGACTGCTGCGCTCTTTGTTTTCATGTTACTTCAACCTGCATTTGGTTTTATGGCTGATAAAATTGGAACAAGAACTTCACTGCTTATTTGGAGTGTTTTATCTATTATCTTTACGATTCCTGGACTTCATGTAATTGGTAACACTAATGAAACATGGATTGCTCTATCAGTCATTATTGGAATGCTATGCATTATGAGCTTTTATACATCCATCTCTGGTATTGTAAAGTCAGAAATGTTTCCCGCTTCAGTGCGAGCAACAGGTGTTGGATTCTCTTATGCTATTGCCAATGCAGTGTTTGGCGGCTCTGCTGAATACGTAGCGCTTGAATTAAAAGACCTTGGATACGAATCTGTCTTCTATTTTTATATAACCGGCATGATGATTATTGCATTCATTGCGGTTCTCTTGATGCCCGATGCGCGCAAAAAAGGATATTTACAAGGAGACGATATTCATTAACTTTTGATGTTAACAAAAAAGCCCAGTATTCTGGGCTTTTTGTAATTCTTTCCCATAGAAGCTTAAAGCGCACGATTTTTTATCTCTTCAAACACCTAAAGAAGAAATTTTCTCTCCTGCATATACTGCTTATAAAAATAAACAGCTGCATATTATTATGAATAAATGCTTCTTTTGCTGAAGATAAAAAATTTTTGATTTATTTTAATACCCCCCATTCCCACTCAAAATCGAAGAAAAGTGATTATCTTTCAAGAAATTTTATCAATAATAAAGATTACACTCATGATTTTGTTTAATACGTTCTTAATAGTACCCCCTCATGCAAAACAAATCCTTTCATGAAAAATAGAAAATACAATTATATTATGAATTCGCACACTTTTTTGAGAAACATTTCTCAATATACCCAACTCCATTTCACAACGGCACCCGTGAATGACATAACGTAAAAGCCCCGTAAAATATAAACATGGGCATCACTCTCTTTACACTTAATAAAAGTGCAAGCCGCTATTATTATACTATTGACGAACTCTTAATATTGTACTCCCCCTTAACACTTAAGATCATTTCTAAAAAGTATTTTAACTGATACACCAACCTCGCATGCAATAGTCAATAACATCATTTTACGAAACAACATCAAGCATATAAACTAAAGAGTATCATATCTTCATAAATACTCTGCATATGCAAATAATTCACAATCAAACAAAAAACAATATTTCCTTAAGGATAGATTTACGCAATATAACAACACCATGAGCCCAAAACAGCACTGATAGATCTAGAAAAAATCTTTATGTTTCCCTAAAAATTTATCATGATACAATGGCGTTTTTATAATGCACATCGTAAATAGCTTTAAAAAGAAGAAAAGTTATAAATCTAAAAGGGGAATACTTCATGAATAATCAAACAACTTTAGATCCACATGATACAAGGAAACGTATTTTTGCTATTATATCCAGTGCATCCGGTAATCTGGTAGAATGGTACGACTTTTACGCTTACTCCTTTGCATCGGTTTATTTCGCTTCGCAATTCTTTCCTGAAGATGAAGATATCGTTACACAATTGTTAAAAACGGCAGGAATCTTTTTTATTGGCTTTCTTATGCGTCCAATTGGAGCATGGCTCTTTGGGTTTATTGCTGATCGTTATGGACGTAAACGCTCAATGCTTATTTCTGTTTTTATGATGTGTGGGGGCTCTTTTCTCATTGCCATACTTCCCACTTACAAAACTTTGGGAATAACAGCAGCATTCCTTCTCCTTTTTGTCCGTATGTTTCAAGGGCTTTCCGTTGGCGGTGAATATGGTACAGCCGCAACGTATATGAGTGAAGTTGCGCCCAAAAATCGTCGTGGTCTCTTTGCTTCTTTTCAATATGCAACAACGATCTCAGGTCAACTTCTGGCAAGTTTTATAATATTTATTTTAGCCATTTACCTTAACGAGGATCAGTTAAAAGCATGGGGATGGCGTATTCCCTTTGTCATTGGTGGCTTTGGAGCAATCGTTGCAATTTATCTGCGTAGCTTGCTTCATGAAACAACAACCCTCAAAAGCCGCTCTGAACAACACGCTGGTAGTCTTAAAGAACTTTTTCGTAATCATAAAAAAGCGTTCTTTTTGGTTGTTGGCTTCACAGCTGGCGGATCACTCACATTTTATACATACACCACTTATATGCAAAAATATCTGATCACAACCACTGGCTTTGATAAACAAACCGCAACAACAATAATGACTGCCGCCCTCTTTGTTTTTGTGTTACTCCAACCGCTTTTTGGTTCGCTAGCCGATAAAATTGGAGCAAGAGCTTCACTCATCAGTTGGGGTGTATTATCCATTATCTGCACCATTCCTGTACTTAAAATGATCGGGAATGCCCATAATCCATGGACAGCACTCTTAATCATTATTGGAATACTCTGTGTTATGAGTTTTTATACGTCCATTGCTGGTATCATAAAAGCAGAATTGTTCCCTGCTTCAATCCGAGCAATTGGTGTTGGCTTTGCTTTTGCCATTGGCAACGCACTGTTTGGCGGTTCTGCTGAATATGTAGCGCTTGGATTAAAAAATATGGGATACGAATCTGTTTTCTTTTTTTACATCGTTGGTATGATGGTCATTGCACTCATCTCTATTCTTCTTATGCCTGATATAGATAAAGGAGGATATCTCGATAAAGACGATAGACTTCATTAAACTTATTTTCTGGATAAAAAAAGCCCAAGAAATTGGGCTTTTTTTGATCTCCTCTCCACCCTAGTAAAGAACGAAAACCCGCCCCGCATTCGTCTTACAAACAACTCAGTTTCTCTTAAATTGTCTATAGTTACTGCCCTCTTTATGTAATTTACTTGATAAGATTCTATGGGCAGCCCTACCCTAAATATTTATCACGATATCTAAAAAACACCTCATACGGAAAACCTTATCTGAGGCTTACCTCACCCTCCTAAATGATGATGTGTTATGATACAATAAGATAAGTGAGGACACAAAATCCCCTTTTACATTATTTAAGCTTTATGAAATATTTTCAGTTTTGGGGCTTTCTGCTCATAAAGACCATCTCTTCTATGATCTTCCGGTATGATGCCAATATTGCATTCTTCTCATAAAGTTTAAAGGTATCTTGATCTACTTTTCAATGTTCTCTCCCTTTAAATGCAACGTGATAACTTTTTATTCTATAACACAAGTAAAACTCTTAAAAATAATAACAATATAACTCCAATAAATCATCTTAAAGAATTTCTCTAAGAAATTATCATGATACAATTGGATTTTTCTGGAAATCATAAAAAATTATGTTTAGAAATTATATTTAGAAATAAATATATGGACTATAAATCCAAAAGGGGAACAATTCATGGAAAATGAAACAATTTCAGCATCACAGGATGCAAGAAAACGTGTTTTTGCTATTATAGCAAGCGCATCAGGAAATCTCGTAGAGTGGTATGATTTTTACGTTTACTCATTTGCATCAATTTATTTTGCATCACAATTCTTTCCCTCCGATGGTGATACGATTACGCCACTGTTAAAAACCGCGGGTGTGTTTTTTATTGGCTTTCTTATGCGCCCTATTGGAGCTTGGTTTTTAGGATTTATCGCCGATCGTTATGGACGTAAACGCTCGATGCTTATATCCATTTTTATGATGTGTGGTGGCTCTTTTTTCATCGCCATACTTCCCACCTATGAAACCTTAGGAATAACATCAGCAATCCTTTTACTTTTAGCTCGGATGATGCAAGGACTTTCAGCGGGTGGTGAATATGGTACAGCAGCCACTTATATGAGCGAAGTTGCTCTCAAAAAACATCGAGGGCTTTTTGCTTCTTTCCAATCAGCCACCCTTATTACAGGTCAACTTCTTGCCAGCTTCATTATATTTATTCTAGCATCTTATCTCTCTGAAGATCAGTTAAAAGCATGGGGATGGCGCATTCCTTTTGTGATTGGTGGTTTCGGGGCAGTGATTGCGATTTATCTGCGTCGTTCTCTCCACGAAACAACCACGAAAGAAAGCCGCTCTCACAAACACTCTGGCAGTCTTAAGGAACTTCTCACCAAGCATACAAAAGCCGTTGTCGTAATTGCATGCTTTGCATCAGGAGGATCACTCACATTTTACACCTTTACGACTTATATGCAAAAATATCTGATCACAACCACCGGCTTTGATAAACATACCGCAACAACGATTATGACAGCTGTACTATTTATTTTCATCCTATTCCAACCCATAGCTGGTATCATAGCCGATAAAATTGGAACAAAAACTTTACTTATCATTTGGAGTATACTCTCTGTCATCTTTACATTTCCTGGACTCTGGATAATCGGTAATACGCATAGTCTATGGGTTGCCTTATCGGTCATTATTGGCTTGCTCTTCATTATGAGCATGTATACATCCATCTCTGGTGTCGTAAAATCAGCAATGTTTCCCTCTTCAATACGTGGATTAGGCGTTAGTATCTCTCATGCCATTGGTAACGCTTTATTTGGTGGTTCTGCTGAATACGTTGCGCTTGGATTAAAAAAGTACGGTCATGAATCACTCTTTTATTTTTATATAACCGTCGTGATGATCATGGCATTCATTGCTCTTCTCTTTGTCCCGAGTATGCGTAAAGGGGGATACCTCCAAGAAGATGAAAAACATTAACCCTTTTTATAAACGAAAAAAGCCCAAGAGATTGGGCTTTTTTATCATTATCGCAAATTTAATATTGTTTAAATTTTATGAAGTGCATTAAGGTGCTTAGCAACTAGATAATAAAAAGTCAGTCGACTTTTTCTACGCTCTCCAGACATCATCTCAGCCACTTTTGAAACGGCCATTTTAGCACTCTGTTCATCAGCTTCTAAAACATCTTGAACCCATTTTTCAACACGTTCTAACTCTTTTGGATCCGATGTAGCAACAAGCGCTGCATCCTGCTTTTTCATCACTAAAGCTAAACGACGGCTAAGTCGTTCTACTGCTGCTTCATCGGGATTTGAATCATATAGTTTAATATCTGCTAAATTATTTGTCATTTTGCATCATCTCCTCTCCAAAAATGAGCGGACTATAATTTACAGCCGCATCATATAGCTCTATAAATAATTAGAGGATTAAAAATATTAACAACCCCCCTTTTCCTAAGACTGTTCTTCATCTATATTTAAAAGGCTGGTTTACCAGCTATGGTAATAAATGGACGGTGAAATAAACCTATTGGACCCGGGGGCGGTACCCGGCGCCTCCACCAAAATATAAGAAAGCAAAGTTATATTTTGGTGGGGGCGAAATAGGATCGACAAGGGTGTAAAGATCGCTCTTTTACTCGGCATTGTACCACCGTTATCGGGCTAAATGAGTAGTTGCAAATGACAACTATGCGGAAGCACGTCTCGCCGCTTAAGGTGGTGTGAATGTTTCAAATTGAGTCTTAAACCGTCGCAGGTTTAAGCGGGGTTCGGAGGCACCTGGCAACAGAAGCCTTCACTTTTTAAATGTTGTTGATTGATCTTTCAGACATTATCAGACATTATTTACCATAGAGTTTCGTATTTATTGAGGTGCATCGTAGAAAAAATCTGCTAATTTAAAATATATTCTATCACACAATATCAATACGCCCCATTCTGCTACGTGAAATAAAAGGAATAAACTTCGATGGTTAAAGATCAAATCCGTTACGATATTCTCGTTCAGGATGCACTTCGTGGAGTTATCCGTAAAGTTTTATCGGAAGTTGCCAAAGCAGGTCTTCCGGGAAATCATCATTTTTTTATAACTTTTTTGACAAATGCCCCAGGCGTTAAAATTTCTCCTCGGCTAAAAAATCGCTATCCCGAGCAAATGACAATCGTCTTACAACATCAATTTAGAGATCTGAGTGTTTCAGAAACAGCTTTCGAAGTAACCCTCTCTTTCAGGGAAATAACCGAAAAGCTCGTGATTCCTTTTACTTCCATTCAAGTCTTTTATGATCCTGTAGCAGCATTTGAAGCAGCATTTGATCTGCCCTCAAATCTGACCTCTGGAGAAAGTGAACATTCAGAAAATACCTCAACTACGCCCATTACCTTATCAAACAAACAAAAAAAAGAAAATACGCTTACAAAAGAACAAAATCTCAGTACAAATATAGAACCTTCAAATAACGATGCAAAACAAAATCAAAGTGCTGATGTTGTCTCTTTAGATTCCTTTCGGAAAAAATAATTTTTCTCATGACTGAATTGATTAATCTTCGCCAATTTCGAAAACAAAAAAAACGTACAGAAAAATCTCTTTGTGCTGAGCAAAATCGTTATCGTTTTGGACGAACAAAAACTGAAAAACTTTTTGAGCAACAAAAATCTTTAAAAACGCAAAAATTTCTTGATCAAAATCGTTTACGAAACGACGAATAAAGGTGGAAAAATGCACGAAAATAATTCTATCGATTGGTCAAAAGTCATTCCACGAAAGATATCTGTTCGCGTTGATGGACACGCAACAAGCGTTTCTTTAGAACCACCATTTTTAGATATTCTAAAAGATATAGCCCGCAAAAAAGGACAATCTTTAGCCTTTATTATTACCGATATTGATAGCAAAAGACCACAACAAGTAAATCTTTCGGCCTCGTTACGCGTTTATGCCCTTCAAAGCGTTCTCACCCAACGCCTTTAATGTTTGTGCTTATTTTTTTACGTTCTCTTTCTGTCTGTTCAACTGAAACTGTTGTGACTTTTTAAGAGAAGTTTTTTTAATCTAGAACTTCAATGAAAAAAAGACTACAAAAGAGATACAATGAGTAATTTTTCTGATCACACCATACCTTTCTTTGAAGAAGATTCCCCTCCAGACCATGATAAGGAAAATTCTGGGTTTTCTTCCCCTGTCCTAAAAGAAAAAAAATCATATAATACAAACTATTTAGAACAGCTCAATCCAGAACAGCAACAAGCTGTTATGAATACTGAGGGGCCTCTTTTAGTTCTTGCAGGTGCTGGTACTGGAAAAACACGCGTTTTAACAACCCGTATTTCTCACATTCTGTGCTCTGGACTCGCCTCACCTCAACAAATACTTGCTGTCACTTTCACCAACAAAGCAGCCCGTGAAATGAAAACACGTATTGGTGAACTTATTGGAGAAGTTGTTGAAGGTATGCCTTGGCTTGGAACCTTTCATTCCACTGGAGCTAAAATTTTACGCCGTCACGCAGAGCTTGTTGATTTAAAAAGAAACTTTACAATTCTCGATAGCGATGATGTTCTTCGACTTTTAAAACAACTTATTCAAGCTGAAGGATTAGACGATAAGCGTTGGCCCGCACGAAACCTTGCCATGATGATTGATTCTTGGAAAAATCAAGGACTTTCACCAACACATATCTCAAAAAGTGATGCTCATTCCTTTGGTAACGGCATGGGACGTGAACTTTATCACAGTTATCAAAATCGATTAAAAGATCTTAATGCTTGTGATTTTGGTGACCTTCTACTTCATTCTATCTCTATCTTCCAACATAATCCAGATATTCTTCGCGAATATCATTCTCAATTTCGTTATATTCTTGTCGATGAATATCAGGATACAAATACAGCACAATATCTTTGGCTTCGCCTTTTGGCCCAACATCCTCAAGGTCAACATGTTAATCTTTGTTGTGTTGGCGATGATGATCAATCCATTTATGGATGGCGTGGTGCAAAAGTCGAAAATATATTACGTTTTGAAAAAGATTTTCCTTCTGCTAAAATTATTCGTCTAGAACGCAATTATCGCTCAACATCCCATATTCTTAAAACCGCCTCCCATCTCATTGCGCATAACGAAGAAAGACTGGGAAAAGTCCTTTTTTCTGCTCAAATAAAGAGTGAGGAAGAAAAGGTAAAAATTCATTCAGCATGGGATTCGGCAGAAGAAGCACGAGCAATCGGAGAAGAGATCGAACGCGCACAACAAACCGGTCATGCATTAAATCATATGGCTATATTGGTACGCGCATCATTTCAAATGCGTGAATTTGAAGATCGCTTTGTAACACTTGGCCTTAACTACCGCGTCATTGGTGGCCCACGCTTTTATGAACGCATGGAAATACGTGATGCCATGGCTTATTTACGCGTTGTTGTCCAACCTACTGATGATTTAGCTTTTGAGCGTGTTATTAATACACCAAAACGCGGCATAGGAGATGCAACCCTGCGCATTCTTTATGAGAGTGCACGTGCACGTGCTGTTCCTCTCTTTTCTGCTGCCGCAGACATCATTGAAACAGATGAATTAAAGCCTAAGGCACGCAGTGCGTTACGAATCCTTATTGAAAACTTCCGCCGCTGGCAAAATATGCTTCAAGACACTCCTCATAGAGAACTTGCCGAGATCATCCTTGATGATTCTGGTTATACAAACATGTGGTTAGAAGATCGCTCACCAGAGGCTCCTACAAGACTAGAAAATCTTAAAGAAATGATTCGTTCCATGGAACAATTTGAAAATCTTCAAAGTTTTTTGGAACATGTTGCACTCGTTATGGAAACGGAAAATAATGAAAATATGGATGCAGTCAACATCATGACCCTTCATTCAGCCAAAGGACTTGAATTTGAAACAGTTTTTCTTCCAGGTTGGGAAGAAGGACTCTTTCCCCACCAGCGCTCATTAGATGAAGGTGGACGTTCAGGATTAGAAGAAGAACGGCGTCTTGCTTACGTAGGTCTAACAAGAGCAAAAAAACATTTGCATATATGGTTTGTATCGAATCGAAGAATTCATGGACTTTGGCAACCTGCTCTCCCCTCCCGTTTTTTAGATGAATTACCAGCAGAACATATAGAAGTTGTAGAAATGGAAACATCCTATGGTGGTTATGGAAAATCTTCCTTTCAACATCACGATTCCTTTTATAATGACTATGCAACACCAAGACAAAAGCGTGCACAAAAAAACAAAAATATTGAAGGGAAAGTTATCTCTCAATCACTCTCTCATGCACCATCAGATTTTTCTGTCAATGATCGGATTTTTCACATAAAATTTGGTTATGGTCATATTACAGCAATAGACGATCATAAATTGACAATAATGTTCGAAAAAGCCGGAGAAAAGCGTGTACTGGATAATTTTGTAAACAAAGCTTAAATAAAAAGCAAACCACAATCGTTTTTTTAAGAGACAACTTTATTTTAAATGTCATTTCCATTTGCGAACAAAGGCTTCAATGGGCAAATTTTGCATATCAGGCAATGCGTTGTGAATTTTATCAAGCGGCCAATCCCACCAAGCCATATCTAAAAGGCATTCTATCACATGATTGGGAAAACGCATCCGCAATTGCTTAGCAGGCACCCCAACGACAATCGTATAAGGCAAAACATCTTTCGCTATAACAGCGTTCGCGCCAATGATAGCGCCATGACCAATTGTCACCCCAGGCATAATAACCGCACCATGTCCAATCCACACATCATGCCCAATAATAACACGTTTTGCACAACGCCTTTCACGAAAACCACTATCGAGTGCCATATAACGAAAATATTCGTTTGGACGATAGGTTATTTTATGCGTTGAAACGCGCTCCATGGGATGCTCCAACGCATTCACACGGACATGAGATGCAATAGAACAAAAACGCCCAATATCGCTGTAAATAGCCTCACTGTTACGTTCTAAATAAGAAAAATCTCCAACTATTACATCACGCAAAACTACCCGCTCATTAATTTCCACATAGCGCCCTAATTTACAACCATGCAGCCGTGCTGTCGTATGGATACGAGGTTTACTTTCATGAAATCGAAGATCGTTTTCAATATTCATTCTTACCTTCCATCAATTGCTTCATCAATAGATATGGAAAGACATACCAACCAAGCCAATAAAATCAACCGTGAAACAAACATTGCAAAACAAACCAGCCAATGCTAGAATTTTTTGACACTTTTAAAAGAGACAAACTATGAAAAATGTACTCCGCATTTTAGGGCTAACAGCTATATTTCTTACGGGGATTTTTATTTATGATGCATTTATAAATAAGCCTTTAGGTGATAACTTTACGCTCACTGATTCAAATGGAAAAACGATTACTGAAGCGGATATTCGAAGCCAGCCTTCAATAATTTTTTTTGGCTTCACTATGTGTCCTGAAATCTGCCCTACCACACTGATGAATCTTGATCAATGGCTTACAGCGCTTGGACCTGAAGCTGATAAGTTAGGAGTATGGTTTGTGACTGTTGACCCCGAACGTGATACACCAGAAGTACTCCATAATTATCTCAGCAATTTTAACAATAAAATCGTTGGCATCAGTGGAGATCCTGATAAAGTTCATAAAATGGTCAATTCTTTCAACATCGTTGCTGAAAAAGTCCCTGAAACAGATGAAAACTATACTTATAACCATACGGCAGCAATTTTTTTACTCAAAAAAGGTGGAAAATTAGCGGGTGTTATCCGTTATGACACGAAAGAAAGCGATAGCGAATTAAAAGATGAAATCGCCATTGAACGGCTAAAAAAACTCATATCAAACTAAAAAAGCCAATCAAAAGAAAGAACAGCATGTCGCAACAAATTCGCTTCTATTATACTGCTTTTAAAAGTGAAGCAGAGCAATTTTATACCCTTATAGAAAGAGCTTTTGATGAAGAAGGATATCCTCTTGCTCTTATAGAGATAGATGAACAAAATGCTATATATGAGCTTTCTCTATATGTTGATCAAGACAATCAAGAAGACGCATTGAAACGTTTTGCAAGCGTTCTTTCTATAGATTCTGATAAAATTAATATGGAAGTTTTACCCAATATTGATTGGGTACAAAAAAGTCTAGAAGGACTAAAACCTGTACATGCTGGTCCTTTTTTCCTTCATGGAAGTCACAACAGAAACGCCATTCCAGCTAATGTTCTCCCTATTGAAATTGAAGCAAATCAAGCCTTTGGAACAGGACATCATGGGACAACAGCTGGTTGTTTGGAAATGATTGCCAAAGTAATGAAACACGAAAATCCAAAAAATGCCCTTGATCTTGGAACTGGTAGCGGAGTCTTAGCCATTGGCATAGCAATGCTCAAGCCCATTAGTATTCTCGCCTCCGATATTGATCCTATTGCTATTCAAGTTGCACAACATAATATCGAGCTTAATGGCGTAAAAGAGTATATTACAACTGTTACAGCAACAAGTTTTACCCATGAACACATTGCAACACGTGCGCCTTTTGATCTCATTGTTGCCAATATTCTTGCCAATCCTCTCATTGAACTTGCGCAAGAAATGGTAAAAGCCCTTAAAAAAGGGGGATCACTTATACTCTCTGGAATTCTTGAAGAGCAACACGCCTACGTTTTAGATACTTATATAAAACAAGGACTCAAGCATATCGAAACATACCACCGTCAAGGATGGGTAACGATACATCTAAAATAAATGAAAAGGACGTCGTTATGTATCAATCTTTTGAGGCGACAACAAATCCCACGCATGCTGCAAAACGCATTGCCTCCCTTCGTAAAGAACTTGATCGCCTTGGACTAGATGGTTTTCTTGTTCCACGGTGCGATGAACATCAAGGAGAATATGTCCCCCCTCATGCTCAACGTCTTAGCTGGCTAACCGGCTTTACTGGTTCAGCTGGGATTGCACTGATTTTAAAAAACAAAGCCATCATATTTACAGACGGGCGATATAAGCTCCAAGTTCGCCAACAAACTGATCCTGATATTTTTGATTATGAAGATCTCATAACTTGCCCTCCTTCACAATGGCTTGAAAAAAATGGTCAAAAACTTTCTATTGGCTTTGATCCATGGCTCCACACGATTGCTGCCACCGATGCATTGAGAAACGCATTAGAAATGAAAGCAGGTGGAAAACTTGTAGAAGTTCAACATAATCCCATTGATCTGCTCTGGCATAATCAACCAAAATTACCACAATCTGCCTTATCAATTCACCCTCTCAAATATGCTGGGTGCGATACAGATGAAAAGTTGGCATTGATTTGCAGATATATACAAAAAGCAAATGCAGATGCTTTTATTTTTACAGACCCCTCTTCCATTGCATGGACATTTAATATACGGGGTAATGATGTTTCCAATACGCCTTTTTCCCTTTGTTTTGCTCTCATTCCCATCCAAGAAACACCAGCCTTATTCATTAATAGCAAAAAACTTGGTGGAGAACAGAAACAATATCTGGAACGTTATACAAAATTATATGAACCAGAACAGCTTATTCCAAAGATTAAAGAATACGCGCAAAAAGGGATAGCTTTTGCCTTAGATCCACAGTTAACATGCGAAAAATTACGAACTGTCATTGAAGAAGAAAATAACTCTTTCATCACACTTACCGACCCTGCTGCTCTACCACGTGCCATTAAAAATGACACAGAACTCAATGGCGCACGCAAAGCACACCTACGCGATGGTGTTGCCCTAACCCGTTTTTTTTCTTGGTTAGATAAACAAATACCAGGGTCAATAAGTGAAATTTCTGCTGCTCAAAAATTAGAAGAATTTCGCATAAATACAGCAAACGAAATGGGAGAAAAACTTAAAGATCTTTCTTTTGATACAATCTCAGCCGCAGGGGCAAATGGTGCCATTATTCATTATCGTGTAACAACGCAAACAAATAAACCACTCAATGCTGGTGAACTTTACCTCGTTGATTCAGGTGGACAATATCGTGATGGCACGACTGATGTCACACGCACAGTAGCAATTGGGAATATTGGAGAAGAAGAAAAACGCTGTTTTACGCTTGTCCTCAAAGGCATGATTGCTCTTTCAACTGCAAGATTTCCAAAAAGCACACGCGGACAAGACATTGATGCTCTTGCACGCATTGCATTGTGGAAAGCTGGTTTTGATTATGCCCATGGCACCGGTCATGGTGTTGGATCTTATCTTTCTGTCCATGAAGGACCGCAAAATATTTCTCGCAAAGGGTGCCAAGAACTCATCTCCGGTATGATTCTTTCAAACGAGCCAGGCTATTACCGCGAAGGCGCTTTTGGTATCCGTCTTGAAAATTTGATGATTGTGAAGCCAACACAAAAAATTGATGGTGGAGATATAGAAATGCTCTCGTTCGAAACACTCACACATTGCCCCATTGATCGACGGTTAATCCTTCCAGAGCTTTTGACACAAGAAGAACGACAATGGCTCAATGATTACCATGCGCGGGTTTATCAGATGAATGCGCCTTACTTAAATGAAGAAGATAAAAAATGGGCAAAAGAAGCAACAATGCCCCTTTAAATGAAGCAACGTATAACTTTTACTCTTTCTACAAAACATTACACCCTTCTCTTTTAAAGAGAGAAGTGCGAATTTACCATCAGCAAACACAAAAAATGCTTCTATGAAATACTTCAAGTTTTTTTGCCGATACGACAAAAGCCTTCCAAAATTGAAACAGAACGGGATACACTCTCAAAAGATAATGCTTATCAATTATCCTCCACCATCTCAACATGAGTTATAGCCTTATTCTGCTATACAGAAATTTTCATTATATTTTGTAATCCTCCGCGTCGCATTTCTAAAACGCCCATTATAACCAACTTATTACGCCGTTTAGATTCAAAAATTCTGCATATTTATTTACAATTTTTACCTTGCTTCACAGTAATAATTTATATTTTTTACTAATAATAACCTTGCATATTCTTCATCATAATAGTTTAAGTTTAATATTTAAGTTCAATGTTAATTATTTTAAATAACGTAATAAATATCAAAATATATGGCGCTCTGTTTTTGCAAAATAAACAGCCCCTATTATCCCCCTTTTTGATTTCATCCCCCCCAAAAATGTAAGAGCGATAATCATACAAATAGCATACGATCTTCTAGAAAACATCCTCTAAACATTATGTTTCTCAATCAGCTGTAGCCAAGCCTCTTCATCGATAACCTCAACACCTAATTCTTCAGCTTTAGCCAATTTGGAGCCCGCTCCAGGTCCTGCAACAAGAAGATCTGTTTTTTTAGAAAGTGAACCAGATGTTTTGGCCCCTAATCGCTCTGCCAATGCTTTTGCTTCATCACGTGACATATGTGCTAAAGTTCCCGTAAAAACAATGATCTTCTCCGCTATTGGTGAAGAAGCTATCATGATAGGTGCCTCATCAAGAGGTGTTACTTCTTCAAGCAAAACAGACAAAACTTCACGGTTATGCGCTTCTCTATAAAAATCAACAATTGCGCCCCCTACCTGTGGTCCAATTCCTTCAATATTGGTAAGTTCCATCCAAGCTTCATTGCCTTCTTTGTTTTCCTGCTCACATGGCATAAATGCTTCCATAGCCGCCGTTTCAAAAGCTGTATAATTTTGATATGCTCGTGCAAGGCGGCGTGCATTCACCTCTCCAACATGACGAATCCCCAATGCAAACAAAAAACGGCTTAAAGGAATTTCGCGGCGTGCATTAATGGCATCATACAGTTTCCGCACTGAAACAGTACCAAAACCTTCCATATTTTCTAAACGGATCAAAGACTTTTCTTGGCGCCGTTCTAAAGTAAAGATATCAACTGGTGTATGAATACAAAGCGCCTCATCTTGAGCATGGAAAAAAAATTCTACCTGCTTTTTACCCAAGCCTTCAATATCAAACGCATTGCGTGAAACAAAATGACGAATACGTTCAATCGCTTGTGCAGGACAAATAAGCCCACCGGTACACCGACGCACCGCTTCTCCTTCTTCACGAACAGCATGACTCCCACAAGCGGGACACAGATGAGGAAAAACAAAAGCAGAAGCATCTTTTGGACGTTTTTCAGCAATAATATCAACAATTTGAGGGATTACATCACCAGCGCGTTGTACAATCACGGTATCGCCTACACGAATATCACGCCCTTCACGAATGGGCTCTCCTTTATGGCCAATTCCCTTAATATAATCCTCATTATGCAAACTGGCATTGGTCACCACCACCCCACCAACAGTAATAGGTGTAAGGCGTGCAACAGGCGTCAAAGCTCCCGTACGACCGACCTGAATATCAATATCTTCCAAAAGCGCCATTGCTTTTTCTGCTGGAAATTTATGGGCTATTGCCCAACGCGGCGAACGAGAAACAAATCCCAAACGCTTTTGGAGCATCAAATCATTAACCTTATAAACAATGCCATCAATGTCATAGCTTAAAGAATGACGGCGTTCTTCTATATCACGATAATAGAAAATAATTTCTTTGACTGTCCTAAAGACTTTTATTAATGGATTGATAACAAAGCCATATTCTTTTAGCTTTTTCATCATCTCTATTTGACTTTCTGCAAATACTTCACTCACTTCACCACAAGCATAAGCAAAAAATTGAAGCTTTCTGCTGGCGGTTATCCGTGAATCAAGCTGACGGAGCGAACCAGCCGCTGCATTTCGAGGATTGGCGAAGGTTAACTTTCCCTTCTCTTGTTGGCTTATATTAAGAGCTTGGAAATCTTCCCGTCCCATATAAACTTCGCCGCGAACCTCGATTACCTCAGGAAAATCACCTTGCAAAACTTGTGGAATATCAGCAATTGTTCGAGCATTTGCCGTCACATTTTCACCGACAGTTCCATCCCCACGCGTTGCCGCACGCACAAGCCGCCCCTTTTCGTAGCGCAAAGACAAAGATAAACCATCAATTTTTGGCTCCGCTGTTATTTCCAACACTTGTGTTTCTGGAAGACGTAAAAAACGACGAATACGCTCAATAAATTCAGTAACATCTTCAGAGCTAAACGCATTATCAAGTGAAAGCATAGGCTGTGCATGAACAGACTTTTCAAACTTTTCAGAAATTGGTGCCCCAATTTTATGTGAAGGAGAATCAACACGAATAAGCTCTGGAAAAAGAGCTTCAATTTCTGCATTACGGCGGCGCAATGCATCGTATTCTGCATCAGAAATTTCAGGCCGATCATCACGATTATAAAGCACATCATGACGTGCAATTTCTTTTGCCAACCACTCTAATTCACTTTCTGCTTCAACAGCTGAGAGATTTTTAACTGCATCTTTGTTCATAAAATCTATTCCAAATTACGAGTTACTGCCATAAGGACTTCCACGCTTCCTCATAAAGTGAATCGCAAATAAAAATAAGCTTTCCAGTATTTTTATCACTGGCTAATTACCTTTATGCGAGAAGCTTTTGAGCCGCTGCACGCGCTTCTTCAGTAATCTGTTCTCCTGCCAACATACGAGCAATTTCTTCTGCACGTTCATGCTCTTCCATTTTATGAATAGCAGTAACAAAGCGTCCTTTATCATGACTCTCAATTTTCGAAATAAGAAAATGACCATGCGCTTTCGATGCAACCTGTGGTGCATGCGTAATAGCAAAAACCTGAACACGTTCTGATAAGCGTTGCAACCGTTGTCCAATAGCCGCTGCAACAGCCCCCCCAACACCTGTATCAATTTCATCAAAGATCAGCGTCGGTGCTGATCCTCGATCAGACAAAACAACTTTTAATGCCAACAAAAAACGAGACAATTCACCGCCAGAAGCCACACTAAGCATCGGTCCAGCTCGTGTTCCAGGATTTGTTCGCACCCAATATTCAATACGATCACATCCCTCTGCACTCCGCCTTTCCACATCACTTTGCATTTCAACAATAAACTCGGCCCTCTCTAATTTCAATGCAGGCAACTCAGCCATCACGCTTTCAGACAAGTGTTTTGCAACCTCTTGACGTTTTATTGACAACGCTTGTGCTAACATATCATAATTTTTCTTTGCCTGCTTTGCCTCATCTTCAAAACGTGTCAATATAGTCTGAGCCTCTTCAAAATCAGCGAGTTCAGCGTCCATTTTATCGCGTAACTGAATCAATTCATCCGCAGAAACTTGATATTTACGAGCAAAACCCCGAAGAGAAAAAAGACGCTCTTCTATCCGTTCCAATTCATCAGGTTCAAAATCTAATGCTCGTATTGCCGTCTCAATACCTTCTTGTGCTGTTGCAAGTGCATGCAATGCCTCATCAATAGATTTCACCACTGGTGCAATAAGTTCTTGCGCCTCAGGAATTTTCCGCTCCAAACGCCTCACCAAATTAGAAAGCACTGGGATTGGTGATTTTTGACCCGTTAAAAGATCATCCGCTTCTTTAATATCTGTTGCTATTTTTTCTAATTTAAGCATATCAGCACGACGAAGAGAAAGAGCTTCCTCTTCACCAACTTTAAAATCAAGCTTTTCAAGCTCTTCTACACACGCACGAAGATAATCAACCTCCCGTACAGCACTCTCTACTTTAAGACGCTGCCGTTGCAAACGCTCCTCAAATTCACGCCATGTGTGATAACACTGACGCAAATTTTCCACTTCATCTTCAAGACCACCAAAGGCATCTAATAATTGGCGATGTGTAGCAACATCAACAAGCGCACGATCATCATGTTGTCCATGGATTTCAACCAACAAACGGCCAACACTCCGCATCAATGCAACACTAGACACCTGATCATTGATAAAGACACGGCTACGTCCATCACTTGATTGCACACGTCGTAAAATAATATCACCCTCATCATCAAGACCATTCTCACGAATAAGTTGACGTGCAGGATGTGAAACAGACACATCAAAAACAGCTGTAACCTGCCCGCGGTCAACCCCATGACGCACAAGCGAAGCATCACCCCGCCCCCCTAGAGCAAGTGATAAAGCATCAAGGAGAATAGACTTCCCCGCACCCGTTTCTCCAGTTAAAACCGTCAACCCCGCTGTAAAATAAATATCGAGCGTTTCGATCAAAACAATATTATGAATCGAAAGCTGTACCAACATAGAGAATCAACGTACCCTCTTCTTATCACCACCTAAAGCATTTGAGATCCAAGAAGATTTATGCTCACGTGGCGATATTTTATTCTTCTGCAAGAGATTATAAGAAAATTTATACCACTCACTTTTGGGATAATTACGTCCTAAAATAGCTGCTGCCGTCTGTGCTTCTGCCGTTAAGCCGAGAGCTAAGTTAACTTCCGTTAAGCGGAAAAGTGCTTCTTCAATTTGATTTGTATCAGAATACTCTTCAACCACGGTACGAAACCGTCTACTTGCCGCAAGATAGCGCCGCCCCTCTTCATAATAGCGGCCAATCTGCATTTCTTTACCAGCTAGCTGTTCGCGACCAAAACGGATTTTATCCTTAGCATCCTTGACATACTCAGAATTAGGATAACGCTCTATAAGAAGCTGCATAGCAGCAATAGCACGTTTCGTGTCACGTTGATCACGCGTAACATCAGGAATCCGACGGAAAGAAGAAAGACCAATAATATAGTACGCATAAGCCGAGTCAGTCGACCCTGGATAAAGCGTAATATAGCGTTGAGCCATACTAATTGAATCATCATACTTTCCGAGTCGATAATTTGTAAAAGCGCCCATCACAAGAGATTTGCGCCCCCAGTCTGTATAAGCGTACTGTTTTTCAATCTTCAAAAACTTTTTCGATGCGTCCCCAAGCCGCCCACTTTCAAGGCTAGCAAGCGCTTGATTATAGAGAACATCTGGTGGCTCTATTTTCAAAACATAAGCAGATGGATCAAGGGTATTTTTCTCTTTAAAGAGGCATCCCGCTAACATACAAGTGCTTCCCAAAAGCACCACCCCCAATATCTTGCGTACAATGTTAGATTTTCTATATGTCATATTTCCAATGCACACATGAGATTTTTTCATATTTTTTCCGGCCTCCACAGAATATCACCTTGTAGCAAAAACAATTTATCAAAGGTTTTATACCATATCACTATAAAATCCACATAACCAATTTAGCAGTTCAGGTCAATCATCCCCTTAAAAATCAAATAAATAATAAAAAAATCTTGTCAATTTTTTTACTCTTTCTCTAAAAAGCTTTTTTCGTAATATGATTCGTCTGCCAAAACAGCCTTCACCAATTGCGCATTAATTCTATGCCCACTACAATAAGAACGAAATAATCCAATAAAAGGTGCACCAAGCAAAGCAGTATCACCAATCGCATCAAGCATCTTGTGCCGAACACATTCATTCTCCCAATAAGGACCATCGGGATTTAAAATTTTATCATTAAGGTCGATAACAAGAGAATTTTCCAAAGAAGCGCCTTTTGCCTTTCCAGAAAGCCGTAATTTTTCCACGTCTTTGATAAAACCAAAAGTGCGTGCCCGTGACAAATCATCTCGAAATCCTTGTGTGGTAAGATCAAAACTGAAATGTTGCTTACCAATAGCAGAAGAAGAAAAAGAAATCGTTATATCAAAACGACGTCCATTAAATGGCAAAAGCTCTGCAACACCATGAGCTCCTTCAACCCGCACCGGCTTTTTTATAATGAAATAAGAACGCAACGCATTTTGCTGTACAATACCAACATCTTCAAAAGCTTGGCAATATAGCCACGCTGAACCATCCAAAATAGGAATCTCATTATGTGACACTTCAATAATAAGATTATCCAAATTATAAGCAGCAATTGCTGCCATCAAATGTTCAATTGTTTCAACCCTTACATCTCCATCTCCAAGTACTGTTGATAATTCAGTTTCTCCTGTTTGCGATGCATGGGCTTGAAATATTTTCTCTGTTCCGTCTAATCCACAACGCCTAAAAATAATACCACACCCAACATCCGCTGGACAAACCTTTACCACTGACAAACAGCCACTATGAACGCCAATCCCCTTAAATGTTACTGCTTTTTTAAGAGTAGACTGATATTTTGGTACTAAACTCATCATATCATTTTATTAAATTGCTTGTACATCTTTTAACAAAATTTATAAAACTATAAAAAATATTCATAGTAAATAATAAAAAAAAACCGCTTATTGTAAGCGGTTTTTTTTAAACAAAGTATTTTATTCAAAAAACAGTAATATATTTTACTATATAATTTTTGACTGAGCATTAAAGAAATAATAAAATCTCTTACTTTACCTCATTTTTCATCAATTAATTTGCCTGACGACGTAAAAATGCTGGTATTTCCAACTGATCTTCTTCACTTATAAAAGTACGCTGATCTTGTGGTACCTGAGGATGCAGCTCACCAGAACGACGTGGAACATAAACAGAAGCATCTTGAGAAAGCGCCTGAGAGTTTTTATTGTAAACATGAGACTCTTTCTGCTGAGACGATCTAACAGCAGGCTCCAACCTCGCTTCTGGCTCAGCTTCTTCACGATGTGTCAAGCTCTGTTTCAAACGCTGCCAAAGATTACGAGGACCTTGATCAGTCACAAATGTTCTTTGGCTTTGTCCATGAGCAACAGGAGGAAAATCCTTTAACTCAGGCATACGCATTGGAGCGCGCGCTTGCATTTGTTTTGGTTGCACTGGCTTTTCTGTTTGCTTCACAACCCCTGTCATCTCATCAAGAACATGCGCTGTTGCCTCCATACTCACGGGAGCCGCCATCGCCTGTTGAGAACCGCGGCTTACTTGCATACGAGGCACATTTAATTTCTGTTCCTGAACAGCATTTGAGCCATACGCAACAGCACTCGTCGCACTTCGTGTCGTCATTGCTTCTACAGGATGTGCAAAAATTTGACTTTTGGGACGGAACTGTTCTCCGGTTGATTTACCCTTCTCTATTTCAAGTGATTCGATCACTTCTACCATTGACTCAGAACGCAGAGGCGATGATTGAACATGAAAAGAACTGTGTGACGTTCCAGGATCGCTCTTGCGTATTGAAGAAGCAGGCCTTTGAATCTGAGGATGAGAGGACTGAACCACATCACTAACTTCACGATCGATACCGGTCGCAACCACAGAAACACGAATAACACCTTCCAATGACTCATCATCAATAGCGCCAAAAATCACATTCGCATCAGCGTCCACTTCTTCACGAATACGATTAGCAGCTTCATCAACCTCAAAGAGAGTCATATCACGACCACCCGTAATAGAAATCAGTAAACCACGCGCCCCACGCATAGAAGTATCATCCAACAATGGGTTCGCAATAGCAGCTTCAGCAGCAGCCAAAGCACGCCCATCACCAGATGCCTCACCGGTTCCCATCATGGCTCGACCCATTTCGTGCATAACAGAACGAACATCAGCAAAATCAAGGTTAATCAAACCCTCTTTAATCATCAAATCCGTAATGGAAGCAACACCAGAATAAAGCACTTGGTCAGCCATAGCAAAAGCATCAGCAAATGTTGTCTTATCATTTGCAATACGGAAAAGATTTTGATTGGGAATAACAATCAATGTATCGACAGACTTTTGTAATTCTTCAATACCAGCCTCTGCCGTTTTCATACGACGTGCCCCTTCAAACTGAAACGGCTTTGTCACAACACCAACAGTCAAAATACCTTTTTCACGCGCTGCGCGAGCAACAACGGGAGCAGCTCCTGTTCCAGTTCCTCCCCCCATACCAGCAGTAATGAAAACCATATGAGAGTCTGCAAGATGATCAATAATTTCATCAATACATTCCTCCGCCGCGGCTTGCCCAACTTCCGGTAAAGCACCAGCACCCAAACCTTCTGTCACAGCTGCCCCAAGTTGGATAACACGTTCAGCCTTTGACATAGCCAAAGCCTGTGCATCCGTATTTGCAACAACAAAGTCAACTCCCTGAAGACCAGCATTTATCATATTATTCACGGCATTCCCGCCACCACCTCCAACACCAAAAACGGTAATGCGTGGCTTCAATTCCGCGATATCTGGCCGATGCAGATTAATCGTCATTTTCTTTTCCTTCTCATAAGACACCGCAAGCCAAAGCGATGAAATTTATCCAACTAGACTTAACTAAAAACTCTCACGCAACCACTGACCAACACGCTGAAAATACCCACGCGTGCCCATCGATAAATGATTTCCTGCCGCCTGCATTGTTTTTTCTTCAAAACCCACCAATTGCGGATAAATTAACAACCCAACAGCAGATGTAAACGCCGCCCCTTTTGCAAGAGAAGGAAGCCTCGAAATACCTAAAGGCCGCCCGATACGAACATTTCTTCCTAATATAGTACGTGCCATTTCTGGCAATCCTGTTAACTGGCTTGCTCCCCCAGTCAAAATAACACGTTTACCAATGATGTGACCAAAACCAGAACGATTTAAACAATCACGGACCATTTCTAAAATTTCTTCAACACGCGCACGAATGATACGCCCAAGAACTGCGCGAGGATATCGAGTTTCACGCTGTTCACTCCCAATTTCTGCTACATTAATCATTTGCCGCTCATCAGCACTTGTTAAAAGTGCTGAACCATAAACAACTTTTAAACGTTCCGCCTCTGTTAAAGACATAGAAAATCCGCGCGCAACATCAAGAGTGACATGATGCCCCCCAACAGCAAGAGCATCTGCATGAATAAATTTCCCCTCAAAAAACACTGAAAATGTTGTTGTTCCACCACCAAAATCAATACATGCAGCCCCTAAACGCGCCTCATCATTCATCAAAACAGCAAGACCACTTGCAAAGGGAGTGGCAACCATTGCTTCAACACTCAAATGTGCACGATTAATACAAGTTTCTAAATTACGCAAAGATGCTGTTTCCGCTGTTACCACATGCACATCGACACCAAATGTTTCCCCTGCCATGCCAATAGGATCAGAAATTCCTTTATCTCCATCCAATACATAAGAAACTGGAACTGAGTGCATAACATGACGTTCAGCATCAAAGGCTTTGCGCGAAACATCTGAAAAGGCCATACGCATATCACGCTTGGTGACTTCACGACCATTCAAATGGACCTTTCCATTAATCAAAGCACTTTGTAATCGACTTGAGGAAAAATTCACAATCACTGAATCCACCACCAAACCCGCCATTTTTTCTGCCGCATCAACAGCCAAGCGTATTGATTGCTCTGCTGCAAACATATCCATCACAACACCAGATTTAATACCACGTGAACGCTGCACACCAAAACCTAGAATTTCCGTAGAATGTGTACGACCATGTAAATAGTGCGCATGCTTCAAAGGACGCAAACAAGCAATAAGACAAACAATCTTACTTGAACCGACATCAAGTACCGTTAAAAAACGTGTTTTACGCCCCTTCAAATGATGTGATCTGAGTAGCATCATAGGCTTCCTGCCTTTCGCGCTTTTAAAATACGTTCTTCTTCTACAGTAGTATGATAACGCTCCAACGTTTCATCTGATAAAGAAACAGTAATCCGATCAGCAAGGCGTAAATCAACACTGAGAATATCGCGAGATAAAAGATCTTGCATTGTACCGGACGAAACAAGAGAAGAAAGCCTTTCAAGCGCACCACTTTCAGGCAACATAACGCGCATTCCGTTATCCAAAACAAGATCCCAACGCCGACCCCCTACCCGCACGAAAGCACGAACACGATTATATATTTCCGGATAAACTAACAGCGCTTGAATAAACACTTTAGCAGCATTTTGCGCCCCCTGCCCAACCACAAGCGGCAAATTCCAAACATTTTTCCCTTTAAAGGGCACAATGACACGACCTGTATAATCAACGATATCGACCAAGCCATCGTGTTGCCAAATGGCATAAGGTTCACGCTCCACGATGGAAATCCGCATTCTATTAGGATAAATCTTCTGAACATTAGCGGATTGAACCCAAGGCTGTTTTTCCAAAAGAGAGCGTGCTCTTTCAACATCAAAAGTGAATATAGAGGATGCAACATCAAGTTTTAAAATTTTCAAAATATCCTGCTTTGCTAAGCGGTTATTCCCTCTTATATCGACATCTACAACCACAAAACCAATATCTGATATTATCGTTTTTACGATCACACCCATCTGACCACTGGATGACAATCCATAAAAGGCCGTCACCAAGAAAAACCATACAACAGCAAAAGAGCCAAAATGGCGTGGAATATGAATATTGACAAAAACAAACTCAAACATAAACCGAAGAAAACGACGATAAAGACGTGGCAAAGCCGGCACTGAAAGCACCTCCATCGGAATATTCGTTTTATTAATACTCAACGCATGCATGATGCGTCCTCCACTATCCATTGAACAATATCGCCATAAGTACGACCGCTCGCTTTTGCAATATCAGGAAGAAGAGACGTCGATGTCATACCGGGTTGCGTATTAATTTCAAGCCAAACCAATTCTCCTGTTTTCTCATCAAAACGAAAATCAGAACGGCTAACACCTCGACACCCTATCGCCTGATGGGCTGCTAAAGACATTCTTTGCACACTTTGGTAAATATTTAGTGAAAGTTGTGCAGGACAAATGTGAAGAGAACCACCCGTTTTATATTTTGAGTCATAATCGTAGAATGGAAAGTGTTTATCGGGAAGAATTTCACACACATCCAGCACTTCGTTCCCCAAAACAGCACAAGTCAATTCACGACCAGGAATATATTTTTCAATCATTACCTCATCCGCATATCCCCACTCAGCTCCCCCAATATTATGCGGCGGTGCAGCTTCATTTCCTTGAACAATGACAACACCAAAACTTGATCCTTCACACACAGGTTTAATTACATAAGGAGGCTCCATGGGATGTGTTCGACCCAAAGCAAAGCGGCTCATAATACGAGAAGGAGCAACACAAACCCCAACACTTGCAACGATAATTTTTGCACGTCCCTTATCCATTGCCAAAGCAGATGCCATCACACCAGAATGGGTATAAGGAATTTTTAAATACTCAAGAATCCCTTGAATCCGGCCATCTTCACCAAATGGACCATGCAATGCATTGAAGGCAATATCGGGCTGTAACTGTTCAAGAACAGAAGCAATATGAGCGTCAACATCCACGCGGCTCACGCGATACCCCTGCACCTCTAGAACATCAGCACAAGCCGCCCCTGAAGATAAACTTACAGACCGTTCAGAAGAAAAACCTCCCATTAATACAGCTATATGTTTATCTTTCATAATAAATCACCCTCTTTCGCATACTATATGTAGTCTATATAGAATACATCAGCACCACATACAGGAAAAAACAAAGTTTATCCTTGCGAATCAATAACCTAGCATTTTGCATAATGAATCAGACTCAAAAGCTTGATGCAAGAGATTCTTTGTTAATTTATTGATTCTTAATAGAAATTTTTTATTATCTCTTTGAAATGACTCAATTTTTTATTTTCACTTTTTTAGTGAACAATAAATCAATGAAATGGATCAAAAGGAGGAACACTTCGACCACGCTCAAATTGACCAATACGCTCTATTTCCCATTGTAAAAGGTGGGCTGAATGTGCAAAAACACGTGCACGCACTGTTTCTCCCAATGCTTCAAGATCATATCCTGTTGCTTGCCCTGTATTGATCATAAAATTACAGTGCATTTCGCTCATCTGAGCACCACCAATCCGTAAACCACGACACCCTGCCTCATCAATCACGCGCCACGCAGATATATTCTCAGGATTTCTAAAAGTTGATCCACCGGTCTTTTCACGAATAGGTTGCACTGTTTCCCTATGGAGGGCAACTTCATCCATAGCAGCACGAATATCATCTTTATTACCGGTTTGTCCTTCTAATAAAGCAGCAGTAAAAATAAACCCTTCAGGAATATCACAATGGCGATAGGAATAATGCATATCTTTCAAACTCAAAATATGACGTTTTCCTTTACGATCCAGCGCATAAACCTCAACAACACGTGCTGCGGTTTCAACACCATTTGCACCCGCATTCATTTTGAGTGCCCCTCCAAGACCACCAGGAATACCGTGATAAAAATGAAAACCTGCGATTTCTGCCTTTAAAGCAGCGGTAGCTAAATGTTTATCGGCCGTACCTGCACCAACTAAAAAACGTTTTGGAGAAACTTGTTGCACTTGCCCAAAACCTTTTGGCGAAAGACGAATCACAACACCAGGAACACCCCCATCACGCACCAGCAGATTAGAACCTATTCCTACAATTGTTACAGGAATAAATTCAGGCAAATTTTGAAGGAAAAGAGCTAAATCTTCCTCATCAACAGGCTGATAAAAAAGTTCTGCTAACCCACCAGTGCGAAACCACGTCACCTTACGCATCTCAACGTTAGGTGTAAGCTTGCCTCTTATACCCCCCAACAGTGGTTGCAATTGCGCCAATAACGCCTCACCATCAATGTGCTGAAAATTTATCATGACCATCAAATACCAACAACTGATGAGGCAATGCACACGCCCATTGTGTGATATTGCCAGCACCAAGAAAAACCACATAATCCTCTGCCTGAGCAAATGTTGAGACAAGAGACACAACATCTTCCAGACCATGTATTAAGCGCACATCACGATGACCAGCCATTTTAATATGCTCTACCAATTCTTGAGAACCAAATCCTACAATAGGTTCTTCACCAGCCGCATAAACGGGCGTAATCAACACTGTATCTGCATCATTAAAACAAGCAGCAAAATCATCAAATAAATGATACAAACGCGAATACCGATGGGGTTGTGCAATCGCAATAACACGCCCTTTTGCACTCTCACGTGCAGCACGCAAAACTGCCTTTATTTCAACAGGATGATGTCCATAATCATCAAATATTTCAATGCCACGCCAACTTCCTATTCGCGTAAAACGCCGTTTTACTCCGCCAAATTCTGCTAAGCCCCTTTTTATAGCTTCATTTGAAATGCCAAGTTCATGCGCAATAGCAATCGCCGCCGTTGCATTGGCAACATTATGCTGCCCTGCCATGGGCAAAAGCAAATTTTTTAACTCAATCTTTCTTCCTGTTTTGCGTGAGCGAACAAGAACATCAAAATGCGTTTTTTGACCATCCATCGAAAGATTAAGAAAACGAACATCCGCTTGTGGATTTTTACCATAAGTGATCACCCAACGATCATCAATACGGCCCGCCAATGACTGAACCTCTGGATGATCAAGACACAAAACAGCAAAACCATAAAAAGGAACATTTTCTACGAATTGCCGAAAAGCCTCACGCACAGCATCAAAACTTCCATAATGATCCAAATGCTCAGCGTCAATATTAGTAATAACAGCAATATCAGCAGGCAGCTTTAAAAATGTACCATCACTTTCATCAGCTTCAACAATCATCCAATCGCCATCTCCTGTACGAGAATTCGTACCATAAGCATTAATAATACCGCCATTAATCACCACTGGATCAAAATGACCAGCATCAAGAAGGGCTGCGACCATTGATGTGGTTGTTGTTTTACCATGTGTACCACCCACTGCAATTGCACGCCGAAACCGCATCAGCTCCGCCAGCATTTCTGCACGTCTGACAAGCGGCAAATGTCTTTCCTTTGCAGCAATATACTCAGGATTTGTTTTTTTAACGGCAGTAGAAAAAACAACAACCTCTGCATTCCCTAAGTTTTCAGCACAATGACCTATATGAACGTTAATTCCTTTTTTCCGTAAACGTTCAACATTTGCACTTTCAACTTGATCTGACCCTTGAACTTTATAGCCAAGATTATAAAAAACCTCCGCAATTCCACTCATACCGATCCCCCCGATTCCGATAAAATGGATAACACCTATATCAAGTGGCATTTTCATTAAAAAGCTCCTCTTTTATATCTGACAACAATCGCCCTGCAATTAAGGATTCAGCCATATCAGCAAGGCAACGGGTTGCATGAGGTTGCCCAACTTTTTTTGCAGCAAGCGCTTGTTTTTCTAATAAATGGGGCGCACAACAAGCGTGCATTAAAAGAGAAGAAAGCTTTTGTGCATTTAAATCTTTTTCTGATACAATTTGCGCACCACCTACACGAGCAAGCAGAGCTGCATTGGCAGCCTGATCATGATCTAAAGCATGGGGATAGGGAACAAGCAAAGCAGGTCTACCAATCACCGCTATCTCACAAACGGATGAAGCCCCAGCGCGCGACAAAATAAAATGAGCATGTGCCATACGTTCAGCCATATCATCAAAGAAAGGAGCAACCTCTGCTTGTACGCCCATATCACGATAGATTTTGATCAACCCTCCTGCTTCACCGCGAACTTGCTGTACAATTCGCAAGCGTTTACGGTTCTTATCATCGAGTAACGCAATGGCTTCTGGAACAATATGTGAAAAAGCAGAAGCCCCTTGGCTACCACCAAAAATCAAAAAATTAAATGGCGTTTCCCCCTCTGAAGAATGATAAGGAATTTCGGCCGCCTTCAGCACAGCCTCACGGACAGGATTCCCCGTTAAAAGCATTTTATGGGCATAAGCGCCATTTGGCGACAACAAACCACCAGCGATTGCACGCACAAAAATTGCCAACATCCGATTGGCACGCCCCATAACAGCATTTTGTTCATGAATAAATGTCACACGCTTTGTTAAAGCCGCAATAAAAAGAGGAGGAAAGCTCGGATATCCCCCAAATCCTCCAACAAGAACAGGACGTAATTTATAAAACAACGCCAACGATTGCCCCATTCCCCTTAGTAAAGACCAAAACGTCTTTATCAGAGCAAAAGGATGGCGGCGTATAAATGTTGCCGATGAAACGATATGTGTATGCTCTTCATCAAAGCACCGAACAAAAGGGCGTGCTCTTTCATCTGTTATTAAATGAACATCATATCCACGCTCCCTTAATTCAACACCAAGGGATTCAGCAGGAAAAAGATGTCCACCTGTACCACCAGCCACCAAAACAATAACTTTTTTATCATTCATAAGGCGTATCCAAGACAGAAGAGGAAGAAAAAGCTGAAAGGCGTGCTTCTGGCCAACGACGTGTTAAACTGAGCAAAATGCCCATTGAAAACGCAATCGCCACCATCGAAGAACCACCATAAGAAATAAAAGGCAATGTCATGCCTTTTGGAGGAATTAAGTGAAGATTAACGGCCATATTAATAGCTGATTGAAAGCCAATCATCATTGCTATGCCAGTAATACCAAGACGTATAAAGCAATCACGTGTATTCATTGCTATATACAATGAACGCATAACGATAAAACCAAAAAGCATCATAATTAATAAACAAAGAATAATACCATATTCTTCAGCAGCAACGGAAAATACAAAATCTGTATGGCTATCAGGAATAATACGTTTTACTGTTCCCTCCCCAGGACCTTGCCCAAACCAACCACCATTCAAAATAGCCTCACGTCCAACATCTACTTGAAAGGTATCTCCTTCACCTGTCAAAAAACCATTGATACGCTCACGCACATGATACAGAAAAAGATAAGCTAAAACAATTCCTCCAGCACCTAAAATGAGAAAGAGAAAAATAACGGCTAGAGGCACACCAGCAATAAAAAACAAACCACCCCATGTTGCACTTATTAAAAGTGTTTGTCCAATATCAGGCTGCAAAACCAGAAGCACACAACAAATGCCATAAAGTACAATCGCTAACGTATAACCTAGAATTCCCCTCCTGCGTATCTGTTCCGAAAAAAGCCAAGCGGACATAACCACAAAAGCTGGCTTCATAAACTCTGAAGCCTGTACAGAAAAACCAAAGAGCACAATCCACCGCCGTGCTCCCTTTAATTCTGGACCCCAAAATAAGGTTGCAACCATAAGAGCAAGCGTTACAATAAGCAAAAGAGCACATAAACGACGAATATTAGGAATTGAAAAAAAAGAAATGGTCACCATCGTAAAAAATGCTGAAATGCTGAAAATGATATGCCACCGAACAAAATAAAAACTATCAGCAATTCCGATTTTTTTTGCAATCGTGGGGCTGGCAGCAAAAGACAACATAATGCCAATCCCCATTAAAATTAAACAAGCTGCAAAGACAGAGCGGTCAATCGTCCACCACCAATTAGCAATTGGGTCTCTATCTGCGCGCGTAACCATGATATCCGCCTTATCCGTTTTATAAATTGTTTCAAAGTGATATGGTTCCCCGCCTGTTTAACAAACACTTTAAAAACTAAATTACACAAAAAAAGATTCTGGAGTCTTAACGCAAAAATATTTTTTTATAACTGATGCTTTTTATTGTAACTGCATCACAAAAGAGACAAATGCTTCGCCCCGTTCTTCATAATTTTTAAATTGGTCATAACTTGCACAAGCAGGTGACAAAAGAACCGTCACCTCTTTTGCCTTACAACCTATTGCGTCAACAGCTGCTTCACGCACCGCATTTTTCAAAGTTAAGCTCATAGAAAAGGGAAAAGCAGATCCAATAATGCGAGCAAATTCTTCCGCCGCACTCCCAATCAAATAGGCTTTACGAATTTTAGGAAAAAATTCTTTAAGAGACTCTATTCCTCCCTTTTTTGCCTGTCCCCCAACAATCCAAAAAATATCATTAAAGGTGGAAAGCGCAGGAGCTGTTGCATCTGCATTAGTAGCCTTGCTGTCATTGATAAACAAAACCGCCCCCATTTTACGCACCTGCTGCATACGATGATCCAACCCTTTATAACTTTCTAAATGCTTTTTTATAGAGGGATCTGTTATTTTTAAAGCCTGCAATGTTGCCAATGCCATAAGAGCATTTTGCGCATTATGACTCCCACGTAACACCGCCATAGGAGCAAGATCTGCAAGCATATGACGCTGTCCTTGACGAACAGAAAAAAGCTTGGTTCCATCTGCATAAAAACCATTTCCAACAAAATGATTCTTGGAAATTGCCTCAATTTGCTTCCCATCATGAAGTAACTGTTGATATAAAACCTGACAAGCTGCATCATCAACTGAAATAAAAGCCTGAGAAGCCTGAGCAATCAGATGCCTTTTGGTTTGCACATAACAGGCAAAACTTCCATGTCGATCAATATGATCAGATGTCAAATTCAATAAAAGTCCAATGGTTGGCTGAAGAGAGGGAGTAAGATCAATTTGAAATGATGAACATTCAATCACATAAATACGTTTTTTAACAAATGGCTTAAGCGTCAATATTGCCTTTCCAATATTTCCCCCCATCTGCACATCATAGCCCATTTTTTCCAATAAATGCGTAAGCAAAGCCGTTGTTGTCGACTTTCCATTCGTCCCCGTAATCGCAATAAACGGAACATCTTGGTCACAAAAACCATAATGCTGTAAAAAATCATGGCGTGCACGAACAAACAATTCAATATCACCAATAATTTCTACATTTTTTTTTCGTGCCTTTTCAACAACCCAATGCGGTTGAGGATAATTTAAAGGAACTCCAGGAGCGAGAACCAATGCAACAAATTCTGACCAGTCCTCATCGTGGAGATCTCTTGTTGGAATATTTTGCCGACAAGCCATCTGCACGCTTGAAGGACTATCATCCCACGCCACCACTTCTGCACCACCACACATTAATGCTTGTGCCGTTGCTAATCCAGACTGCCCCAATCCAAACAGAGCAACTTTTTGACCTTTATAACACGTAACAGAAATCACATTCTCACCGCAATTTAAGTGTTGAAAGACCTATGAGAGCGAGAACAATCGAAATAATCCAAAAGCGTATCACCACTTGGCTTTCAGTCCAACCTTTTTTCTCAAAATGATGATGTATCGGTGCCATAAGAAACACGCGTTTTCTTGTTAATTTGAAATAACCAACCTGAATAACGACCGAAAAAGCTTCCACAACAAAAAGTCCACCAATAAGAACCAAAACAATTTCGTGCTTCGTAGCAACCGCAACAGTCCCTAAGAGTCCTCCAAGAGCCAACGATCCAGTATCTCCCATAAAAATAGCTGCAGGTGGTGCATTAAACCATAAAAATCCAAGCCCTGCCCCAACAACAGCTCCCAATAAAACAGCCAATTCACCTGTTCCCGATACATAATGGATTTGGAGATAATCAGCAAAATTCATATTACCAGAAAGATAAGCAATCAGAGCAAAAGATAAGGCTGCAACCATCACAGGAACAATAGCAAGCCCATCGAGTCCATCCGTCAAATTAACCGCATTACCCGTCGCGACAATGACGAAAGCAGAAAAAGGAATAAAAAACCAGCCCAAATTGATAAGATAATCTTTCAAAAAAGGCAAAGCTAATCCAGATGAGCCAATTTGCAGAATGGCAAAAGCAGCAATCGCCGCAACACAAAATTCCAAGCTTAACCGTGCTTTCCCAGAAAATCCTTTGTCTGTTTGTTTTGTGACCTTAAGATAATCATCATAAAACCCAATTACCCCAAAAGAAAGCATAACCAATAGCGATACCCAAAAGTAAATATTCGATAAATTACCCCATAAAAATGCCGATACCACAATGCCGATTAAAATCATTAATCCACCCATTGTAGGTGTTCCAGCCTTTTTAAAATGTGTTTGAGGTCCATTAGCACGAATCGGTTGCCCCTTACCTTGCCGCAATTTAAGAGAAGCAATGATGCTAGGTCCAAACAAAAAGACGATAAGCCCCGAAGTAAGCATAGCTGCTATCGTGCGAAAAGTAATATAACGAAAAACATTTACACCCGGAAGCCAATCACTAAACGAAGAAAAAAACAGCATCATGGAACAAAAAAACCTCTTAAAACTATGAAGAAACTGCTTTATAGCGATCAAGCAATGCAGTCACAATATTTGATGAACAAAGGCTATTGGATGATTTAATCATAAGTAGGTCGCCAGGAGAAATTTCTGCTAAAAGAAGCGGTAAAATTTTCTCAATATTTTCAGCATAATGAACCTTAACACCAGCAGACAAATCACTGACTAAAGATTTCATCGCCTCACCAAATAGAAAAACCGGATTAGCACCGGAAAGACGTATTGGTTTTATTAAATCACGATGAAGCTTTTCACTATACCCCCCTAACTCTAGCATATCCCCTAAAATAGCAATTCGCCGCCCCCCTTTTCCTACAGGTCCTGTAGCAAGAAGCTCAAGTGCAGCACGCATAGAAGCAGGATTTGCATTATAGCTTTCATCAATGAGATAAAATTCACCCCCATTTGATAAAGACAGTCGATAACGAACACCTCGCCCCTTTTGAGAAGAAAAATGGCGAAAAGAAAGAAAAACAGGCTCTAACTCAACCCCCATAGCATCACAAGCAGCAATAACCCCTAAACTATTTTGCACAATATGGCGTCCCGGAGCCCCAATTTGAACCTCCTTATCCCGCCCCCCAATACGCACAATCATAGAAGAACTATCGGTTAGAAGACGTATATCTCGCGCTTGATAATCAGCATCTTTAGTCCCACCAAAGCTTAAGATCTTCTTTACACCGCATTTCTTTGCTTTTTGAACGAGATAAGAAAAAAAATCACTATCCGCATTTAAAATGGCAATGCCTTCTTCATCCAATCCTTCAAAAATTTCAGCTTTTGCCTTTGCTATTTCTTCAAGATTTTTGAAAAATCCCATATGTCCTGCACAAATATGCGTAATGAGAGCAATATGCGGACAAACCAGTTTGACCAGAGGGCGAATTTCATCTCTATGATTCATGCCAATTTCAAAGATACCATAATCACTCTCCATAGGCATCCGCGCTAAAGTGAGTGGAACCCCCCAGCAATTGTTTAAAGAAGCGAGATTCGCATGAACATTCCCAGCCGTTGCAAGTGCTTGTTTCAAAGCTTCTTTTGTCGTCGTTTTTCCCACCGATCCTGTTATCGCGATAATCTTAGCTCTTGAACGTTTGCGTGCAGCTTGTGCAAGTTGTTCTAAGGCTTGCAAAACATCAGGAACGACAATGAGTGGAGCCAATATCTTTTTCATATCCCTCAAACGGTGTTCCGCAACGATAAGAACGCCTGCACCTCGTTCATAAGCTTGCGCAGCAAAATCATGACCATCAAGATGGTGCCCTTTAATGCAGAAAAAAACATCCCCTTCCGCAAGAGTACGACTATCAATGGAAACCCCAGAAAAAGTTTCTGGCAAGCTTCCCATTACAACACCATTAATTGCAGCAACAAGTGCTTGCTTATCCCATAAAGCTGTCATTTCTTTCTGTCCTCTAAAGCTTCTATCGCTTTCAGACGATCTGAAAAAGGATAAGTTGTCTGCCCTATAATTTGGCCATCCTCATGACCTTTTCCAGCAATGATGAGTGTATCACCAGCTTTCAAAAGCTCCACCGCGTAAGAAATAGCTTCACCACGATCTGCTATCTCTATTGCTGTTGGCACCGCCTGTAAAATATCTTTACGTATTTTTTCTGGCATTTCTGTTCGAGGATTATCATCTGTTACAATAACAATGTCCGCTTTATCCGCCGCAATTTTTCCCATCAAAGGTCTTTTTCCTTGATCACGATCTCCTCCACAACCAAAAACAACGATCAAGCGTCCTTGCGTAAAGGGACGAACAGAAAGCAAAACCTGCTCCAAAGCTTCTGGTTTATGAGCATAATCAATATAAACAAGCGCATTATTTTCTGTCTTTCCCACAAACTCTAACCGCCCAGGTGCCCCCTGCAAAGTTTCAAGCGCAGGAAAAACCTTACGAGGTGAAACGCCCGTTGCAATGGCTAACCCCGCTGCCATAAGCGCATTGGCTACCTGAAAATCTCCAGCTAAAGGCAAATCAAATGTATAAATATTGTTTTCCACACGACACTCAATACACTGTTTGGAGCGTTGATGTTCGACACGATTAATCGTGATAAATTGCCCCTTACGACCAATTGTCAAGACACGGCGGCGCGCTTGTGTAACAACATCAATAACCTTTTGTGAATAAACATCATCAGCAAAAATCAAAGCAGGAGCAGATACAGGCAAAAGTGTATCAAACAACCTCATTTTAGCCCGCAAATAATCCTCTACCCCCGTGTGATAATCCATGTGATCTCGCCCTAAATTAGTAAAGGCACCAGCCGTTAAACGGACTCCATCAAGTCGTCCTTGATCAAGCCCATGCGAAGAAGCTTCAAGAGCGGCATGCGTCACACCTTCATGAGAAATTTCACAAAGAAGACGGTGCAAGACGACCGGATCAGGTGTTGTGAGAGAACCATAAACATTCCGTTTAGGAGAAACAACACCAACCGTTCCTATACTCGCTGCACAAAATCCAACATGAGTCCAAATTTGCCGAAGAAAAGAGACAACAGATGTTTTACCACTTGTACCAGTCACAGCAACAACTGTTTCCGGCTGAGAACCGTAAAAACGTGCAGCTGCCAACGCTAAACTATGACGAACATTAGAAACACGTAAAATGGGAACAGATAAATCCTCAAGAACAGCATGACAGTCTGTAACGATTGCTCGTGCGCCACGCTTTATCGCGTCATCTATATAGTGTCTTCCATCACTTTTTTTCCCTTGAACAGCAACAAAAACATAGCCTGGCAAAACTTGCCGAGAATCCACACTTATTCCTGTTATTTCTATTGAAGAAAGGCTTTCATCTTCAACACATTCTGTAAAAACTGTTCCCAACAACATGATAACGCACCTTTATATTTATTTTACCGTTGTTTAAAGAAACTTGAATTGCTCTTTTTACTTAAAAGAGGCTCATATTCTTTTTTAAAATCGGGTTTTACACCAAGAAAACTAGCTGTGCGACGAACAATATTAGCAAGCATTGGTCCAGCATTCATCGCCGCTGTTGCTGAACGCTGTCCCTCTGCAGGCTTTGGTTCATCGATAATTGTTAAAACAACATAAGCAGGATCATCAATAGGAAAAGCAGCAAGAAAACTATTGAAATTTTTTGTTTTAGAATATTTTCCATTTTCAACTTTCTCAGCTGTTCCTGTCTTACCACCTACACGATAACCTTCTACTTTTGCATTACGTCCAGACCCAATCTCACTATTTAATTGATAAAGGTAACGCATATTTTGACTTGTTTTAGCATGCAAAACCCGTTTTGCATGGTGCAAAGTTTGTTCTTTTGTCCGTTTTAAAAATGTCGGAGCAATTAACCAACCACCATTCATTAAAGCAGCAGCCCCAACAGCTGTTTGCAAGGGAGTTGTTGCCATACCATGCCCAAAAGCAATCGTCATAGATTGGATATCCTTCCAATGATGTGGCACAATAGGATGAGCAACTTCAGGCAACTCTGTTGCGAGTCGATCCAGTAGCCCAAGTTTTTGCAAAAAATCACGATGTTTATCAATCCCTATCGCTAATGCTTCTTTAGCAGAACCAATATTGGAAGAATAAACAAAAACCTCCCATAACGTTAAGGGACGATTTTTTCCGTGAAAATCATGAATAATATATCCACTACTTGCTTTTATGGGCTTTGAAGCATCAATAATACTGTTTAAATGAAAAATATTGGAATCAAGTGCCATGGCAGTCGTAAAACTTTTAATAATCGATCCCATTTCAAATGTTCCGGCCGTCATCCGATTGAGACGATCACTTTTTAAAGCTTCAATAGGATTTCCAGGATCAAAATCTGGTAGAGATGCCAACGCCAAAACTTCCCCCGTATGTATATTTAAAATAACAGCTCCTGCAGCAATTGCCTTATAACGCTTCATAGCCTGAATAAGTTCATCATGGACAATTGCCTGAAGTCGCACATCAATCGAAAGCTGAACTTGTTTTAATGATTCTTCCACGGCAAGACCAGCGGCACGCAGAGCACTCAAACCCGCATCATCAATATATTTTTCCATACCTGCAATGCCTTGATTATCAACATTCACCATACCGAGAATATGGGAAGTTACAGGTCCATCGGGATAAAAACGACGAATTTCAGTCCGAAAACCAATTCCTGGAATACCAAGGGCCATAATTTGTGTCTTCTGCATTGGTGTTAACCCACGCTGTATCCAAGAAAAACCAGTTTTTCTTTTTAAGCGCTTATAGGTTTCCTGCCAATTAAGATCAGGCAAAACTGTTGAGAGCAATTCAATGGTTTCATCCACATCAATAATACGTCGTGGCTCAGCAAAAAGTGAATAAGTTTTAATATCTGTTGCCAATAAACGACCATTACGATCAACAATATCAGGCCGCGCCGTCAGTTGAAGAACTCCTGGCCCCTTTGCTTCTTCAATCTGTCCACCTTCCAACCCATAAGAAATAAGACAAGCCCCCATGATGCCATATAAAACTAAAAAGCAGAACAACGAAAAAAGCAAACGTGGACGACTAGAATAGGGACGACGAACAGAAACATTATGATTATTCAACGAATTCTTAAAGTGCTTTTTCTTCTGTAAGAATAAAAAAGTCGACTTCATCACTGCACGCCTTTTTGGACAACACCATTCATCTGAGAATCCCGACGATTTGCCAAAATATCTTGATTATCTTCCAATATATTTTGTTTAATCAATTCTTCAATTGGATCATGTACCCGTACCGGAATGTCTTTAAATTCTACGATTTGACGCGGCTGTATAACTTCTAATCCAAGTTCTTTTTGATAACGTTTCGCAAGTTTTTGCATGCGCGAAGGCTTGATCATCACAGCCCACTCAGCATGAAGCAAACTCACCGTATTTTTTGCTGCAGCAATTTCATGCTCAAGATGAAGAACTTCATTCATTCGTTTTTGAACATCATATTTTACCTTATAAGTAAGACCTGCCATACAAATCATAATCATCACTAAAATCATATCAAATGTACGAAAAACTGTCATTTCTTGCCGCCTTCAAAACTGGCAATCTCTGCTAAACTAAATAATTTCATATCTTCTGTAAGAGCCTCTGCTTCAGTCCGTACACCAATACGCAACCGCGCAGAACGTGAACGAGGATTTTTCTGTAACTCCTCTTTAGTTGCCGTGATCCCACCTCTAAACAAAGGAAAAAATGTTGCTGGAGCAGCCTTTATTTCTGGCAGATAGCGTGATCTCATACGTTCTCCAGAACGAGTCGAAAAAAATCTTTTGACCATACGATCTTCAAGAGAATGAAAACTGACAACCCCCAAACGGCCTCCAGCTTTTAAAACGCGTTCAGCAGCAAATAAACCACGCGCCAATTCACCAATTTCATCATTAACATAGATACGAAGAGCCTGAAATACACGTGTTGCAGGATGAATACGATCTCCCGGTTTACGTCCTATCAACGTTTCGATAGCATACGCCAAATCACCCGTACGCAAAAAAGGCTGAACAACACGACGCGTTTCAATCATCCGTGCAATTCGTCCCGCATAACGCTCTTCTCCTAATACCTTAAAAATACGTGCCAAATCTCTTGCTTTTAAATGATTGACAACATCGCTAGCTGTAAAACCAGTCTGAGCCATTCGCATGTCCAATGGCCCATCTTTTTGAAAAGAAAAACCTCTTTCTGCTTCATCAAGCTGCATTGAAGAGACACCAATATCCAAAATAACTGCATCCACCTTCTCTTCAACGACACGATCAAGCTGTGAAAACGCCATATGGACCAAACGAAGGCGTGGAAAAAATTCTTCAACAAGCAATTGTCCTGCACTGATAGCATGAGGATCACGATCAAGAGCAATCACCTGTGCCCCTGCCTTTAACAAAGCGCGCGTGTAACCACCAGCACCAAAGGTGCCATCAATCACTTTTGCTCCAACCAATGGCATAAGCCCAGCCAAAACTGGCTGTAACAACACTGGAATATGGCGTTCAGCTCTTTGATCCTGCTTTATCAAAATAATCCGTCTTGAAGTTATGCTGTCTTAAATCAACAGCTCTCTCATGGCAACTGATCTTAGAATAACCTGGCCTTCATCACATTAATCACAATGAACGAAAAAACTAAAGTTATCCTAAAACAGATCCTAACGCATTATACTTAAAGAAATGTTATAATTTTTTAAAACACTCTTTGCTCAAGTGTCCATTTCAAACACATAGACTCCATAAAAGACCATATATAATTGATCTTATAAAATATCGCGTATCATCATGAAATATCAGTCGGCCTATAAGCCGGGTTCTGTAGAGTAAAGCTTACACTTTACATGGCAACCATTCATCTGGGACGGATGTTACCATCCGCCTCGTGCAACCTACCCGAATGACTCGCCCGGAAATCGGCTGCAAATTAAATTTTGCACGTCATTTCTATTTGGTCTTGCTCCCGGTGGGGTTTACCTTGCCACATTCATTACTGAATGCGCGGTGGGCTCTTACTCCACCCTTTCACCCTTACCTATAAAAATAGGCGGTTTACTTTCTGTGGCACTTTCCCTAGGGTCACCCCCGCCGGGTGTTACCCGGCACCGTCTTTCCATGGAGCCCGGACTTTCCTCACCTGCCGCCTTTCAGCATTGGACAAGCGCGGCTGCCCAGCCGACTGACATACTGATTTATAAAACATTTTTTGCTCCGTGAAAATAGCATCTTAAAATATTTTATGACAAACCTCTCTCAACAGATGTTTTTATTTTAATGAAGCCAGATAAGTCTTTACTTTTGCGCAATATTTCGCTGAAATGGAATTCATTTTTTTTGCAGCATGACCTGCGTTATATTTAAGGATTGTACCACACGTACTTCCACCACTGAGTTTATAGGCCCGTGCCAAATAACGCATACCATATTCAAGATTGGTCGCAGGATCGTACAAATCCTGTACAGAACCACTAAAGCCCAACCCTCGTGCCGTAGAGGGTTTAATTTGCATCAAACCTATTTCGCCAGCAGCCCCCTTTATACCTGCTTTATAATTACTTTCAACTTTTACAACAGCATGTGCTAAATTAACCGGAATATTATACTTATTTGCAAATTTCTGAATAAGAAACTCATAAGGACGATTAGAAATCTGAGAAGCAACACTCCCTAAGCCTTCTTTTGCTTCTGCAACATTTAAAACACTATGAGCCCAACTTATATCAAATACAAAAAATACAGCACACGCTATATTTAACAAAATTTTCAAAAATTGCATTTTCTTTCTCTCACTCAAAAATTCTCAAATTCTAACCGCAAATAATTTTCGAATGCATTGTACAAAAAAAGAAAGCAAAAGAACGGCTTGAAAAGGGAAATATTAAGACAATTTCAAGATAAAGTTCTGTATAAAAAGAAAAACTCTTTATACAAAAATTATAGACTTCTCTATATCATCAAATAAAAAAATTAAAAGCCTATAATTAAACTTATATCATATTAACTAAAATGATATATTCTATCAAGTTCTGTTATATCTATTGTATCAATCAATTTTTATATTACAAAATAGCACTTTAAAAAGATATGATATTTTTTTATATACGATGATTAAATTTTTTATTGATATCAATCCCACAAAGCAATAGAGACGAGATCATCTTTACCAAAGATCCTCGATATCGCAAAAGTTTCACAAAAATAAAACCCGTTATTGATGCTTCTTTCTAACCAATAAACACGCGCAGCATTCTTTATGGCCCCAATAAACCATTGACTAAAATCAACCCCTACCTCCATCACTGTGCATAAGGAGTCCATAGATATACAAAAACCATCATACGCTATTTACCAATTCAAAATATTGCAACAGACTTTTAGCTCTCAAGATATCTCAAAGAAGCTTTTTAATTCCTTTTTAAAAGAGTTTTTATCCACACAAGCCTCCCACTTGTATATACAAGAAACTGATTTTGATTTTTTCACCATGGATAAATTTAAAATGAGAGGATTTTATAATTCTTAAGATTCTCATTCAATATAAAATGATAAATTATCATTATAAAACAATATACTAAAAAAGTTATATCCGTTTTTTTCCTACAACAAAGCTTAACAATTACTTGTGTCTATTTTTTTGAAAAATGTTAGAAAGCTCAATACCCCCAAAGCCTTTTTAAATAAAAATAGACCTCTCATCTTCATTCAAATATTTTTTCTTTGTCACAGACTATCATCTTATCAGCCTTACACCTCATTTTCAGAAATCATACAAGTGGATAAATATCCTAAAATCCGTAGAATAAAAAAGCTTAAATCCTTTAAAATTTTTTATTTTCTCATATCAAATAAAAAAATAACCGGCATATAAAATGCGGTTAACGTGTTTTATTATAGTCAATACTGCTTTTGTCATTGTAGCGATTGATAATGCAATTAACTTGGACCAATACCCTTGATAGACTTTCTATCACTCCTGTAATGATTGCAACATTACCCTTATACTCCAATTGCTTACCTTTTGAGAGATAAATTTTGTTAATACCTTACAAATTGATTATCTCCTCGCACTTTTCAAGACTTCACGAAAAGCTCTTGCTCCTTAAAATAAAACCCAAAAGCGCGATTAAAAAAATAGCTAAAAATAAGCATTAGCAATGGAAGGACGAGAAATCGCTTTCGAGAGAGCCATAGCAACAGTTTCACCAGATTTTTGAGCCTGTTCACGACTCTGCCCACTTTTAGAAGCAAGCGCAATTACATCACGACGCAGCTGCGCAATAAACAACTCTTGCTGTTGAGGGGTCATTTTAGAAAGATGCTTGATGATATCTGGAAAAGATACGGATAATCTCTCTAATAACTCCTCCTCTGTTACATCAAGCTGCTGAGAAGACAAAGAAGAGTGACCGGGAAAAAACTGATAAACAACACCACTTTGAAAAGCAAAAAAGACAGCGCCAAAAATAAAAAACACAAATAAAATAAAAATAATACGATGCGAAAAAGATTCCATTATCTCTTACCTAAAGATCACAGAATACAAACATAGATTCCCTTTACGATTTCCCTTATAGCATTCAACAATGCCTCAATAAAGAAAAATCAAATTATTCAAAATAAATACGCTAACACTATCCGCCTAACAAGACATCCCCCTCTACATATTTACGTACTATAGGCGAAACAATAACAGATCTTACACTTCCCCCCTATAAAACCTTACACATCCCCTAAAACAATTATAAAAAGCCTGACTGAGGAAATCCTCAGTCAGGCCAGACAATCTAGGGGATCCACGCGGGGGGGGGGGAGGAGGTTCCCCGATTGTCCTCTTACATCAACCACTAAGATAGCCGATGCAATATTCTTGCTATGGAATAAAATTCTTTAAACAACAAGAAATTCTTATCATCTTCTACGCAAAAAAACATAAAAGAATTATAAATTATTTAAAAATGTTTAAATTTAGGCAAAAAAAGTTCAAAATGACCCAATTTGAAGCAATTTTATTTCAAGAAGCATCAATTAGAATCTACGATCATTATAACTTTTAAATAGTTTCTTTCATAACTCTGATGATCATATTAAAAAACAGTAATTTCTACGTATCCACCCTATAAAAATTAAACTATGTAAAAGTAGAATCGCTTTTCCAACAGCAATCACCACAAAAAGAAAAACGTAGATTTTTAAAATCTTACACAAATAACCGTAAAAAATGGAAAACATCTTCTTGCAAGAAAGCTATGATTATTCATATAAAACAATAAATTAGAGAAATAAAATCTTATCTATATTTATAAAAAATTTCTGTAAATGATCATTAAAATATTGTTACATCCTTCATGTAACAATCAATGAGGAACTTAAACAGCTTAATCTTATGAGAAAATGAGAACTCTGAAGGTATTTGTTTCGAATCACGCGCCATCGTCATTCCAAGTAACGATAAACCATTTTACAATAACCAACAGTCTCTAACTCATTTTAACATAACAAACCGAAATCAACGCAGACATTTTCTCTTAATCTCTATCATTTAAATGATCCCGTAAAGTAATACACACAGTAGTTTCTATGCTCAAAAATTTTTATAGTCTGTTCTTCTAACGTAAACAATTCATTGATTTACAATCATAACTCATCATTTTACAATTTACATGAGAGATCTCAAGAACGTAAGGTTCCCTTATTTTCAATCTTCGTCTATTGAATTAATGAATAGCCATACTATCGCACATCACAAACAAGAAGAAGCATATGGATAAAAAACATAAAACGATGATGCCTGCTTACAACTTTTACTTAAACTAAAGACGATGGTGCCCTATCAATTTTACGCTATACCCACGGACTGCGTCATAAGATGAGCGGCAAACATAAAAAGAAAGAAAATACTTTTGGCAAAAACAATGGACTTATTTAATAACCTTCATAACTTCTCATGATAAAGAGATACGAAATTTTAGTGTAATATCACGCTTTTTTTCCTACTTTCAGCCACAGACTATCCCTAGATCATCGCCGATCTTATTTTATGAATATAATGCATTGTCTTACCCTTTTACTTTTTCGTCTTTTTAGAGCATCTTTTTGCACCCCTCACTAAAAGTTCCAAGGTACTCCTTATCTAAAAACCTGTTTTAAAGAGACATTTTAAGATCTATTGGGCACCACCATCTTTGACATTTATAAAGGTATGAGCCTTCACTATATTATATTGTGCGGCATTATATCATATTGCAGCCGCTCTCACATTTAGAAAATGTATGAAAGATGTATTTTCTTTTACAAACGGTATCATTAAGATAAATACCTTCTTTTGTAGCAGACAAACAGACTCTTTCGGATTCTGAAACAGGAAATTTGAAATGAGACAACATTCCTGTATTCAAACCTCTTATTGAGTTTAAAAAAATCAATGATCTTTTAAAATCAATATATTGGCTAATAAAATATAATATCAGGACACCTTAAATAATGATCCTTATAGGCTTAACTCTATAGAAGGTGTTTCATTATACAGCCTACACGCCGCTATAAAACACCAATACTCCCATATAAAAACATAATACAAATGTAAAAAACAATAGCTTATCAATGATTGAATAAAGTTTTATCTCTACGCTATTCCTTGAGAAAAATCAGAGAATAAAGTGCGTTAACAAACGCGATTTATGCAAAATCTACTTGTTTATCTTTGATATCGTCAACTAATAAACGCGGATCACGAGCAAGCCAAAGTGTAACCATGCCCTCCTTACTATTTTCATTTTGTATAGGAGTAAGACAAACTGTTTGCTCTAGCATAAGTCCGGCATTTTTTAGCCACTTTTCTATTTGTAAAGTCGAAAATCCAAGACGCATATGTGCTTGATCAAAATGTGAAGAATCAGCTTTATGATAACCCAAATCCACAATCAATAAACGCCCATAGGGACGCAAAACACTTGATATCTCATGAAGAAACATTTCAGGATTTTCAAAAAAATGTAAAACCCAATGAAGAATAACTAAATCAAAAGTTGTATCTCCAACAGACAAGTGAAAAACATCGCTATCAAGCACAACTTCAACCGCATGCGTATAAAGATTAGAAAACAATTTTAAGATAGAGTCTCCACCTCTTCCAATATTCAGCATCATCTGAAATGGTTTATCGCCAATGATTTCAAGTAAAGAGTTTTCTACACCATGATCTGCCATATAGGATGACCGTAATACATCCCGTTGCAACGCATTTTGTAAGAAATGCTTCTTCCTCGTTTTTTGACGCTGCTTTTTAACATCCTTCAAACGTTCTAAATCATGCGCTAACAACACATCATTCTTTGGTAAAGACGAAAGAATACCCATCACAATGTCTTTACCCCCAAAATCATGACAAAGCTTAAAATAAAGGCTATCCCCCTTCTGATAACGCTCAATCAATTGTGCTTCGTACAATAAACGTAAATATCGTGATATACATGCTTGCGACTGATCAAGAATAAAAATAAAATCAGGGATTGTTAAATCTTCATGACGCAAGAGCGTAAGAACACGTAAATGGCTTACTTCTGCAACCGCTTTCAGCAGCTCAATTATTGCATCTAAACTTGTACTTTTTTTCATAATTATCCCCTAAACATTCCTATAAACATTTGTTTATAGGAAAAAAAGTCAAGCATACAACGCATATTCTCATCTATTTTGTGCTCTCTATTTTATCATACTATGATAAAAAATAGGCTCATGTAAAAAACGAACAGATCTTATCCATCTGTTTTTCGTTATAATGATAACACATTGATTTATAATAATAATTCATTCATTTCAACTTGAATAAAAAACCGGAATACCATAAATTTTTCTCATTTCAAATCTATTTATGATAAATCAATCCAAATCATTCTCTTACAGCACATAAACGGAGGGAACAGATAGATAAAAATACCTTTTATGCCCACCTCAAAACAAGAACTGTATACCATTGAGAAAAAATAAATAATATGATAGTGTTAGCTTGCATCTTTATTAAGTAAAGGCGATAATGCTCAATGACCAGAGCATTTGTAGAAGTAATACTATACTCTTCATCTCCTCCTTTTCATTGCAGTTTTACAAAAAATAACCGGTTATATATCATGAGTAAAATAACCCTATTTAGGTCATAATTTCATAAAGTGTCTCTTACTCTTTTCAATGAATAAAAACTCCCACAGAGTACACACACACTTTATTTATGAAATAACAAACGCAATAAAATACACTATTATTCTAACAAAGTTGCGATAAGATAAAAAATTCTAGCGTGTAAGAGGTTTATAATTTGCATGCTTAGGATTAAGAGATTCCGCCCCAAGACGACGAACTTTATCAGCCTCATATTCAGCAAAATTACCTTCAAACCATTCTACATGACCATCACCTTCAAAGGCTAAAATATGTGTTGCCAATCGATCAAGAAACATACGATCATGCGATATGATAACTGCACAACCAGCGAAATTTTCCAATGCATCTTCCAATGCACCCAATGTTTCAGTATCAAGATCATTTGTCGGTTCATCAAGAAGAAGCACATTCCCCCCCTCTTTTAGAAGTTTCGCCAAATGTACGCGATTGCGCTGCCCTCCTGATAAATTTGCCACCTTCTGCTGCTGATCTGCCCCCTTGAAATTAAAAGCCCCGCAATAAGCGCGGCTATTCATCTCATATTTGCCTAATTTAATAATGTCATTTCCACCAGAAATTTCCTCCCAAACAGTTTTATCCCCCACCAAGGAATCGCGACTCTGATCCACATAACTCATGTGAACTGTTTCACCGATACGTATCTGACCTGAATCGGGATTTTCCTGTCCCGTTAACATTTTAAACAAGGTCGACTTTCCCATACCATTGGCACCAATAACGCCGACAATGCCGCCAGCAGGAAGTTTAAAAGAAAGAGAATCAATCAATACACGTTCACCATAAGCTTTAGAGAGATTATCAACCTCAATAACAACTTGTCCTAACCTTTCTCCAATAGGAATAATGATTTGCGCCTCTCCAGGACGGCGCTCACGTGCTGCTTGAACCAACTCATCATAAGCCTTAATCCGAGCTTTTGACTTTGCTTGTCGCCCTTTTGGACTAGAAGCGATCCATTCTTGCTCACGTGATAAAGCACGTTGACGCGCTGCCTCTTCACGGCCTTCCTGAGCCAAACGCTTGGCTTTAGCCCCCAAATAAGCAGAATAGTTCCCCTCATAAGGAATACCTTTACCGCGATCTAATTCTAAAATCCAACCCGTTACATTGTCGAGAAAATAACGATCATGGGTTATCAAAAGCACAGCCCCAGGATATTCACGTAGATGCCTCTCAAGCCAAGCCGTCGTTTCAGCATCTAAATGGTTTGTCGGTTCATCCAAAAGTAATAAATCAGGTTTTGACAAAAGTAATTTACAAAGCGCAACACGCCGCTTCTCACCACCAGAAAGTTTTGTGACATCCCCATTGGCTGGCGGACATCCAAGAGCAGCCATAGCCATTTCCACTTGACTTTCTAAATCCCAAAGATTCTGACTATCAATAATATCCTGAAGCTGTGCACTTTCATCAGCCGTTTCTTCGCTATAATTCATCATCAATTCGTTATAACGCTCAAGAATTGCCTGTTTATCTGCAACACCTTCCATCACATTGCCGCGCACATCTTTTCTTGCATCAAGCAAAGGCTCTTGTGGTAGATAGCCACAGCGCGCTCCTTCACAAAGCCATGCTTCTCCTGTATATTCCTTATCTAGCCCAGCCATAATACGTAAAATCGTTGATTTACCAGCACCATTTGGACCTAAAATACCGATCTTCGCATCTGGATAGAAAGACAAATGAATATTTTCTAAGATTTTTTTATTGCTGTAAGACTTGTTGAGCCCAGCCATATGATAGATAAATTGACGTGCCATAAATTTCTCTTTATATTGCGCGATATTAAAGATTAGGGTTTGAAAAAATTGCTTTCGCTTTTTGAAACTGTACAGTAAATAGTGCTTATACCGTATCAAAAGCTTTTCGCTTTATATTGGTACATTTTTTCTAATCTCACAAGCCCCAGTATGGTTCTGAATGCAAAAAAACATCGCCTCAAAAAGCAAAAAGCAAATCTTTTTAGCTGTCCCTGAAACCTGTTATCAAACATTGCCCATCTTTTCCATACCAGATATAACCTTGTATTTTTATCGTATTAAACCAACTTATCAATGTGATAGGATACCAGAAAGAAAAGCAATTCTCTACGCGCCTTCTTTTTTTGCCTTATGGGCTTTATATTACGCCGTAAAAAATCCTTCCCTTTTTTCATCGATTTTTTGTTACGGGAAACAATGGACTTCACCCCTTTCCTTGATGTGGCTTAAATTACGTTTACAAAATGACTGCCGCCTTATGGGATCTGACGTCCCAAGCCCAATGATCATGAAGGCATTGCACCAACACGTAGCAACAAATGACTACAGTGCACTCCCCATTGGTACGTGGTTACAATTCGTAAAAAACTATAAAACAAATTGTAAAAACTTATCCATTCCCCTCTTTTGGCTTGATAACTGTAAAAATAGTATCAATATTCAGCAACTCATTTCAAAACTTCAAGGCGAAATATAGCTTTTTAAAAATACGATAAAAGCGCGTCTCCTATGAGGAATATATTTATGGAAAAAAAAGCCTTAATCGTCATTGATGTTCAAAATGACTTCTTACTTGGTGGAGCACTTGCAGTACCACAAGGTGATACTATTTTACCCGCCATCAATAATCTCATAAATCATTTTGATCACGTTATCTTAACCCAAGACTGGCATCCCAAAAACCATTGCAGCTTTGCTTCCTGCTATCCTGAAAAAAAAACCTATGATACAGTCACTCTTGACTATGGTCCTCAAATACTTTGGCCTGATCATTGTATACAAGGAACACAAGGAGCAGAGTTTCATACATCTCTTAGAGTGGAAAAGGCACAACTTATCCTTAGAAAAGGCTATAATCCAAAAATGGATAGTTATTCTGCCTTTCTTGAAAATGATCAAAAAACACCAACAGGTTTACATGTTTATCTCAAAGAGCATGGTTTTACCAAGCTCATTATGTGTGGCTTAGCAACTGATTTTTGTGTCGGATTCTCTGCTCTTCACGCCATACAATACGGTTTTAAAGTCAGTGTTTCATTAAATGCTTGTGCTGGTATTGATGTAAACGGATCACTAAACACTATGCTTAAAACTATGAACGAAGCAGGTATAGAACTGTTAATGCTCTCCTAAAATATTCTTTTCTCATCTACCATTATAACATTCTGATTTATAATGAATAAATTTTTTTACCTATTTAAGAAAGGAACCCAAATATCGTAAAATTCTCTCATTTCACCCCTATTTCAATACCATTCTCTTAAAACATCATAAATAGGATTGATGTATGAATAAAAATCTTGCAAAAAAAACAGCCAAAATGCTTCTTATGAATCATTAAATGCAAAAGCAGTTATGATACTAAAAGCTGGTAAAAAGTATAGCGTAAACTTGCACCTTATATTGAAGTCAAAAAGCCTCTATACGTCAAAAGTTATCCAAAAGATTATACATTATTTCCCTCATGGAGGAAAATCGCGCAATAGTGTCAACTTTAAAACAAAAACATCAATAAGCAATAACATGGCATTTTTTGCATAAAAAGCCTCTCTCTATTCAAAGACATGCGATAAACAAAAGCGTGAGAAAACACGAATTTTTCATTACTTAGACACGCCCTGTTTATCCAATTGACAACGCTTAAAACGAATCGAAGAATACAACGCTATTCCAATAATACAGACTCCCACAAGTCCTGTTAAAACTTCAGGAACCGATATAATCGTTTGCAGATACATAATCACTGCAAGAACTAGAATTGCATAAAAAGCACCATGCTCTAAATAACGATAATGCAATAATGTTCCTGATTCAACCAACATAATTGTCATAGAACGAACGTAAAATGCTCCGATACCAAGACCTATCGCAATAATAAAAAGGTTGTGTGAAAAGGCAAAAGCACCAACCACGCCATCGAAAGAAAAACTAGCATCAAGAACTTCTAAATAAAGAAACGCCCCTACTCCCCCGTGAGCTACTGTTGTTAAAGTCTTTTGAGGAGTATCCAAGAGATGACCGACAACTTCAACACCGATAAAGGTCAAAAGTCCATAAAGTGCTGCCAATAAAAAAGTTATTTTATTTTCTGCGTCAATCTGACCTGAAACAAATAAGATCAAAATCAAAACAATTGCAATATCAATTCCAACAAGCGCCCCAAACTTTTGAGCAGGTCTCTCTATAACATTAAGCCAATGCACTTCTTTTTTAGAATCAAAAAAATATTTTAAGCCAACCATCATAAGGAAAGTTCCTCCAAAAGCGGCAATCCCCATATGTGCATCGATTAAAACTTCGGCATATCGATGTGGTTCCCATATCGCTAATTTGACTGCCGCAATGGGATTAATCCCAACAGCAACGACAACCACCAATAACGGAAAAACAATCCGCATCCCAAATACAGCTATCAAAATGCCCCATATAAGAAAACGGCGACGCCATAACGGATCCATTCTACCAAGAATACGCGCATTGATAATAGAATTATCAAAAGATAAAGAAATTTCCAAAATCCCTAAAACACAGCAAATAAAAAAATATTTAAGAAAACCAGTAATGCTTCCCGTTTCGAACCAACCAATAGCCCCTCCTAAAAAAATACCAATAATCGTGAAAAAAAAAGCACACCCAAAATAGCGTAATAGGGCCATGATCATTCCTCAAAGTTTATTTTCTAATTCAACTACAGCACACACAGTATAAATCCAAAGCTTGCATCTCTTTAAAGTTGCATCTATTAATGCAGGGGTGTATAGAATATATATGGTAAGGTTACATGAAAATTCTCTCAAAAAAAAAGCAAGAGACAAATGTAGCAACAAGGAATTTTGTTTTGAAGTAAATATCAATTGTCAATACAATAAATGAAAGATTGCTTTCTATCTACGAAAATAAAAAAATAACAAGAAATTAAAGCTATAATATTGACATTATATCATAGAATATTAATACATAGTGTGCTTTTATTATTTAATGATTTATACCATGATGATTTACCGAGGGAGATAATTCGTGGCACGTCCTGAAACTGAATCAAAAACCATATTTGGAAAACGTTTACGTTATGTACGTCTTGCTTTAGGCGATCCATCACGTGAAACCTTAGCTAAAAGTTTTAGCATGACAAAAAATTCCATTGCTTTTTATGAGCGTGGAGAGAGAGAACCCAATCTTAGTGTCTTACAAACATACCGCACGTTATATGGTGTCAATATTAATTGGCTTTTAACTGGACAAGGAAAAATGTTTGACACCGAATATACAAAAGGTGATTTTGACTGGAATTATTTTATTAAAAAAATCGAGGGACTGGAAGAAACGCTTTCCGATAGTGATCGTAACGAAAAACTAAATCAAGAAAAAATCGACAGTTCTTATGAAAAATTGCAGCAATATTTGTCAAGACAAGGTTTATCAAATGGTTTTAACCCTAAAACTACAACCTCTCTTATTGATATGAAAGCTAAAATGGCCAATTCTTATACCCTTAGCTTATTCATTGATTTACTCATTCGAAGCGTATCCCAAAAAGAGGTTATAGCTAATCAATAAACGTCTATTTAAAAAGAAAAACAAGAAATGATTAAACTCTACCAGTATGGAGAAAAGTGTTTTTTACTTTATCCGTGCTGGTGAAATTTTATATAATTTATAAACTTTGTTTCTATAACGACAGAAAAAATATTTGCGTTGTAAATAAAAGTATAGTGTCATTAAATTAAAAAAAATAATTTTATAGTATAAAATTCTCATTCATATCTTATTGACAATAATTTTTTTCTTGTTAAAAGAATAATAGCTCTCATAGAAATTATTTTTTAAGGTCAGAAAATTTAAGGGGCATATATTGACGACTTCCTAGAGAGACATAGATTAATGTTTACAAGCGGATTAGTTAAATATTTATCCTGAAAATTATCAGCTATTTTATGAGGTGGGAAGCATGTATTTTGAGGTGTTTCAAGGAGTTCACAATCAATGGTACTGGCGTTTAATCTCAGGAGATGCACAAAAAATTGCTTTTTCCAGTAAAGGTTACCCAACAAAACAAGATATCCTAATCAATATTGAGCAAATAAAAGAAATTACACATAAGGCTCTTATTAGAGAACTACAGTCCTAACGTTCTTTACCATTAAAACAAGCGTTTATTTTGTATAACGGTATGGTAGTTACTTTTGTGACAAATGAAAAGTGATGGATTTCCCCTCAATGAGAGAAAGTTCTTGTATTATTTCTAACACTCACAAATAACAGTCATATTCTTACAGATTATATGTTTATTTTTAATCATACTCAAATCTCTATAGCCTTTATCAAAAAGAAAATCTCTTAAGTTTTGTATTTTTCATAAAAAATAAACAAACATGAAGAGAAGATAAATCATCAATGATGAAATATATTTACTCTCCAAGATATTAATATCTTTTACGTTCATATTCCTCTTCTGTATCTGATAACCATAACTGACTTACCGATTTCATCTTCATAAAAAGCAAATATCTCTTTCTTTCTATTATCATGCAATTTTTTATACCTATTAGCTGAAACTATCGTGGCATTTATACCTTACATCTAAAAGGAACGCGCAAAATTGTTTCCAGCAATAATATAAAATTTCTGGATTGTATAGACACACTTTTTAATAACCAGCCTACCTATAAACTAGTTTATCATCATAAATTCTTATTTTATGATCAACGACGCTCTGTCTTATAAAATTAAATGTTGTCATAAAATCAGAGTAAACCTGAATATCTCTTCCAATACAATCTCTCCATCAGCACCATAATTGGCTTCATTAAAGTTTATCTCTCTCGTCATTCCAATATTCCTAACACATTTCCAAACCCTTTAATGCAAAATATGAATACAATCACTCTTTATCATCTTCAGATTTAAGCATTTTTTTATATTTCTTTTCATTTTTTTCATATTGCTTAATTTGTTTTTTCAGTTTTTCAATTGCTTGGTCACGTCTTTTAATCACCATACTTTGCTCTCTAATAGCCCTATCTCGTTCTTCAGTCATCTTCATAGAATCTCTTAAAAACTCATGCTTTATTCTTCTAGATTCCTCTTTTAAAATTTTCACTTGACTGCGATAATATAAAGAAAACCGAAATATAACCCCGCTGCATAACAAAACAACAACCATTGCTCCCAATAAAATTTCGTTTACACTCATTTGGATCTCCCTTAATTGTCGCTCAAGTGATCATCTTGATCAATTTGTTTCATCCTCAATCAAAAAAAGAATGCAATAAATCGCATGTTCCAAGTGTGAACAGTCACTCTCGGCGTTCTTATTTTCTCCATTAAAGCATTGATAAATGACGCAAAAAAATCTCTGAAAGCGGCTAAATCTACACTCACACCAATTATTTGCGACACATTTATTGACACAAAATACAAAAAATAAGGAACGTCAAATAAAACTAACGACGCAATCCAATCATACAAACCTTGCCCAAATCGTTCCTATCTTCCTTTTTTACGCCATGTGGAATGCGGCTATATATGAAAGTTTTTCATTATTACAAAAATCTTCAGTGTCACAAAGCACAGCATTTCTGTAAAATTTTGCCTTCCCACAAATCTTTACATCACCACAAACTAAAGCATCATTATAAACTCGAGCCTTTCTACAATCACGAGTATCACCACAAAGTTCAATACATTGAGCATTCAAAACTTGATCAAAAAAGACCGCATTAGCATAAACATATGCATCTCCACTCATATTTAAATAACGATAAAGTTCTTATTTTTCATAAACATGCGAACTCGTACGAACGACTAAACAACCATATGTTAATGCATTGTTATAAATAACAATATCATTATAAACACAGACTTCATTATAAACCGCAGCATCATAAAAACACATTCACCCCCATAAGGGCATTGATCGAATGTGCAATTCTACCAAACAACCACCTTTGTGGATCAGATTACCTTCCTGTTTAATAAAATATCCAAGATCACTTTTTTAATATTTCCCATTTTTTTACGCATATATACGATATACCATCTGATAGTGATCTAATTTATTACAATAAAGAAGAAATCAGTATTCTTTGTCTATGCAATTTACATTTTTTCTACAGCCATTATCCTATCTCTTAAGGCTCTAAAGCTTTGTTATATTCACACACTACCTCAACGCAGAATTTTTTTTACAAATTCTGATGTTGGGGTATATCTTGATTTATAATGCTGCTACGTATACTATCATAGTGAAATCTCATAAACATACGAGTGTGTATCGCCCTTTCTGGTATACACATTTACTTTTTCACAACCGTGGAACTAAGCAACCATTTTTATTGATTCGAATCTGAAAGTGTATGGGGACATTTTGTTATTAGTTAAAAACAACTCTATATGCTTCCTTAGCGAAGAGCTACACATGGATATTTTCACGCTCCTTGTATCATATATTCTGGATTCGCAACGCAATATTAACGCTATAGCGTAAATATGTAAAGGTCTAAAAATGACAAAGACTGAAAAAGATTGGTTCCAACGCTTAGTTGAATTGATAAAAAGTGACGGACGAACAATGATTGAAATAAGCAGAGCTGCAGGCTGTGGACAAAATTACGTCCAACAAATGATAAATGGAGGCAAGAGGCCTTCTGTAGATAAACTCATGGCTATTTTGAATACACTGGGAAATGCTAGTGCCATATATGTAATAACTGGTTTCAACATTTCCGATGAAGATTTAAAACTCATAACTTTGATTTCGTCTGGAGATAAAAAGAAGATTGAAGCCTTAAATGTTCTGTTGAATGAGCAGAATCTGTAGAATTTTCTACTTTATCCAATATCGCTTGCTTTTGAGACGTCGATAAAGACTCCCATTTCACAATAATATCAGATAAAGTTGTTTCAAATTTTTTATCATTCTTCATAGTCATACTCCATGTAGTCACACTATATAACGCTAAAGCGTTTAAAATATATCTCATACCTTAGAAAAAAATATTTGCAATAGGCAGTATGGAAGCAATTGTGTACAAACTTATTTTACAAAATCAGATGAAGTTCTATTAGTCATGTACCATGGTGAAACAGAAAGCATCACACGATCCAGACCTTCTTATGAAAATTGGTATAATCTATCAAAAACGCGAATAATGTTACGCAGATCTTGCGATTCGGACCAATAAAAACTAATGTGAAAATATCCCTGAAGACACTCCTGAACTCTATATAAGAGAACACGAAAGAGCTTTTTTGAAAAAAATACATCACAATTTATTCTACATAGCACTATCTATGTTTTTTTAACAATATTGCAAAGCAAGAATATAACAATGTTATAGGAATAAATTCTTATAAACAGAGCCTCACTACCTAAAACTCTGTAACACGTTTACAGGTAACCTCCCCTCTAAACGCACCTTGTAAATACTAATATAAGTCTCTATCATAAGCAAAAATGATACTATTAAAAAATAAAACGAATCACCACGCACAATCTTTTTACGTAAATTTGATACAGATTTACAACAAGAGAGAAATTCCCTTATGCAAATGAAGAATTATATTTTCAAAGTATGACTTTGAAGAAGAAGTATACTTTTCCCAAAAAACACTCTCCCTGCCAATAATTTTTCATAAGAGAAGAAACTCATAACAAAGATCAAACTCTCCTCACAATCAATACAAGGAAGATTTTAGCAATACAAAAAAGAGCTAGGTTTATCAAAATACGATCAATCCCCGATGAGAATAAAATCAAAAAAGACCTTTGGTCCTTCAATAACAATTCGAATTACATGCTATACTTTGAGCATTAAACAGAAAATACACAAAGTCCAAAATGGTATTTTAATGAATTTTCCAATATCATAGAAAACATTTCTTACAGAATAATAAAATGCTTATTACAATAGAATCTGGATGATGCAAAGCAATAGAAACAATCACTCAATTGATTTTTCAAAGAATAATTAATAAAATTCTTTCAGAGAATACGCCACCGTCACTATGAACAATATTTCTCAAAATATCAAATAGAATTCCTTTCTTGTGAAAAAGAAAATATCAACAAATGTTATCATCGTTGCCCCCATGATACATATGAATGCCCATAGATCACATTCTCTTATACACTAACCTTTCATCACGATGATGCTATTCGAACGTCTAAAAGACATTAACATCACTTAGAAAAAAGCAAATTTACACTAAATTTTTTTTGAGCCATTTGTTCTGAACAGGTACAATCTTTAAAATTGGTTTTATTGAGGTCTATTTATTTGCAGAACAAGTATAAATAAACTTATCCAATGAAGCTTTTAGCCTTCTATTTTATGAAGAACACCATACAGAAAAATTATAAAACAGTATATGAATTAAAAAAGTAAATAGGACACATATCAGTTAATCCAAATGCTAAAAGGTTGCAAGTGAGAGAACTTCTTTGATGAAACTAAGAAAACATACCATCATATTAAAGCGACTGAGAGAAAAAACTGCAACAAACAACGACTAAAAGATTCTAAAAAAACAGGAAAATAAATAAAAAACGAAAAAGGTAGAATCTCAAAACTTTTAAGCGATCTATTTTTCTATTGGACATTTCCCTATTGGTGGGCCCGGAGGGACTCGAACCCCCAACCAAGCGGTTATGAGCCGCTGGCTCTAACCAATTGAGCTACAGGCCCTACATAGGTTGTTTCTCTCTAAACTAAAATGCCCTATGATACAAGAGCTGACAAAGATTATAACCCATCTTTTTCTCTTTTTTTCTCTTTTCTATTGGTTTTTTTTCCAGTGCTCTAATTTCTTTACAAAAACTCTCAAAAATGAGAAAGTAATAAACTGATAAATATTAAAGGAATAGATATGATAAAAAAGAAAATTCAACCACTGAAGGGGTCTCTGGTTAAAACAGCTATATTAGCATTCACACTCTTAACCACTTCATTGACTGTGCATGCTGAAGCAAACAAAATAAAAAATGCAACAATCACAGTGACTGCAACCGGAGAAAGTCAAGCAGCACCGGATATGGCCATTATTAATCTAGCCGTTGTTACCTATGACAAAACTGCCCAAAAGGCATTAGCTTCTAATAATCAATCCATCAATGATATTATAAAAGCTTTTAAAAACAATGGTATCCAAGCAAATGATTTGCAAACATCAGGCTTATCCATTTATCAGTCGACCTCTGATAACCACCACGAAAAAAAGAATAATGAAAAACTCTATCATGTTTCAAATTCTTTAACCGTGCGCATTCGTGATCTTACCAATGCTGGTAAAATCTTTGATCAAGCGATGACACTAGGTGTTAATTCAGTTAACGGCATTACTTTTACCAACGCAGATACAAAGCCATTTTATCAAGAAGCACGTAAAAAAGCCATTACTGAAGCCATTGAAAAAGCGCAAACGATAGCACAAGCTGCCGATTTAAAATTAGGAAAAATTATTGAAATCAATGAAAAGGATGATTACTACCATCCAGCACCACGTCTCATGAGTAGAGCAGCAGATGCAAGCTACGCAAATACAAATTTTGCAGGTGGTGAATTAAATTATAATGTGAGTGTCACTGTAGTCTTTGCGATCGATTAAGTCACCAACTGTTGTATAAAAAATCACATTACTGGCCTTCACGTAGAAGACCAGTAATGTGATAAAGATAATCTTCCTCAGATAATAATTCGTCTTCGTAAATCTCTATCTGTTCGCGTGCAGAAATACGCGCGATATGTACCGTCTGACAATCTCCTGATACCAATGGATGCCACCAATGAAGATCTTTTCCCTCGTAAATTAATCTATAAGCACAACTTTCTGGAAGCCAACAGGCTGTTTTAACTGTTGTAATGTCTAGCGATATACAATCTGGTACAATTGATTTACGATGAGCATAATCTCGACACCTGCAGGTTTCCCCATCTAAAAGACGACAAGCAATACTGGTTGCATAAAGGTCACCCGTATCGTCGTCCTCAACTTTATGGAGACAACAACGGCCACAGCCATCACAAAGGCTCTCCCACTCAGAAATGGAAATCTCTTCTAATTTTTTTACTTTCCAAAAGGGAAGTTCTTCACTCATAAACTCAGGCACACCTTTTTAAATTAAGACGATCTATAAAAAATGAAACATTTAATTTCTATAATTTCATCTATTTTTGTCTCTTAAAAAGATTAAACTCAATGTATAGTTTAAACCATGTTCTTAAAATCCATCTGAATAAAAAGAGAATATTCAAAAAATAGCGTATATAAATGAACGTAACCTATTAAAACATCTTTTTGTAAACTTAACGAAGAATAAAATGCGTCACCTAAAATGATAGAAAAATTCCGCAAAGAATATACATTTTCATCAAAAAGTCCGTATGTTGCAATATAAGTTTATTCCTAATAGATCTCATTTCTTAAAAAACGAGCCGTGCTATACGCAAGGTAATGTTTTATCGTTCATTTTTTGAAAGCCCCCCTACTCTTTACTCCATAACCACCCTTTGCCCTATATCTATTGAGAAGTATAAAGCCCCAAAGATAAGAAAAACATTAAACATCGTAAACTTTCTAGATTATTCAAATTCTTCCTATGTTTTTCTCAAAAAAGTATCCAAGTACAACATGAAGCACCTCCCCCCCTTCATTAAGAAGAAGAAGGAAGCTATTAAAATGCACACGAATTCCTTTATTTAAGAATCGAGAAAACTGCGCAATTTTCGTGAACGGCTAGGATGTTTTAATTTACGAAGTGCCTTTGCTTCGATCTGACGAATACGCTCTCTTGTAACTGAAAATTGTTGTCCTACTTCTTCCAACGTGTGATCTGTATTCATCCCTATTCCAAAACGCATACGCAAAACACGCTCTTCCCGCGGTGTTAATGAAGCAAGAACGCGTGTTGTCGTATCTCGCAGATTAGCTTGGATAGCAGCATCAATTGGTAATAACGCATTCCTATCCTCAATAAAATCACCCAAATGGGAATCATCTTCATCACCAACAGGCGTTTCGAGTGAAATAGGCTCTTTTGCAATTTTAAGAACTTTTCGTACTTTTTCTAACGGCATAGAAAGCTTGCTAGACAATTCTTCTGGTGTTGGTTCTCGTCCAATTTCATGGAGAATCTGACGCGAGGTACGAACGATTTTATTAATTGTTTCAATCATATGAACAGGGATACGAATTGTACGTGCCTGATCAGCAATTGAACGTGTAATAGCCTGACGAATCCACCATGTCGCATAAGTTGAAAACTTGTAACCGCGCCGATATTCAAACTTATCCACAGCCTTCATCAAACCGATATTGCCCTCTTGAATAAGATCAAGAAACTGCAAACCACGATTGGTGTATTTTTTTGCAATTGAAATGACAAGACGCAAATTAGATTCTACCATCTCTTTTTTCGCAATTGTTGATTCGCGTTCACCTTTCTGCACCTGCATAACAATCCGACGAAATTCACCAATCGAAATAGCCGTTTCTTGCGCAAGATTTTGTATCTCACTTCGCAGTTTATGGATTTCTTTTGCTTCACGCACCGAAAACTCTTTCCAACCAGGTGTAGGCAAAGCAGCAATATAATTCATCCAATCCGCGTCCAATTCACGCCCTTGGTATTCTTTTAAAAAATCCTCATGGCCAATGCCATAGCTATTGGCAATCCGTTTCAGCTTACCTTCATTATGAATCAATCTCTTATTAATGTCATAAAGCTGTTCAACTAAAGCTTCGATACGATTTTGGTTTAAAGAAAGAGATTTTACTGCTTGAATCAACTCACCCTTTAATTGAATATATTTCTTCTTCTGAGAAGATGTAAGTGCCCCCTCTTTACGCTCTGCCAAACTGCTTTCAACATGCTGATCTTGTAATTTTCGTAATTTTACATAGGTTTGAGCAATAAAATCCAATGTTTCCATAACTTGAGGACAAAGTTCATTTTCCATTGCAGCAAGCGATAAGTTAACATCGTCCTCGTCTTCTTCATCATCGTCTTCAATGTTTCTCTCTCCTGCGCTCTCCCCCATATTACGTATACCAGAAGACATTTTTTCTTCTACTGTCTTATCAACTTCACTTCGCTCAATAACAGGAGCCTGCTTTGCTTCTGGACCAGCATAAGTCGTTTCAAGATCAATAATTTCACGAAGAAGAATACGCTGCTCTTTTAACTCGTCACGCCAGATAATAAGAGCCTGAAAAGTCAAAGGACTCTCACAAAGTCCCGCAATCATTGTCTCACGGCCTGCTTCAATACGCTTAGCAATGGCAATTTCGCCTTCCCGCGAAAGAAGCTCAACAGCTCCCATCTCACGCAAATACATACGCACCGGATCATCGGTGCGATCTGTTACTTCGCGTTTATTTGTTGTCGTTGCAATTGCGTGGCTAGAGGCTTCTACTAAATCCCCCCCCTCTACCGTAACTTCTTCTTCATAATTTTCAGACTCAACTTCATCCTCATCATCCACAACATTAACCCCCATCTCAGAGAACATCGCCAAGATATCTTCAATTTGTTCGGATGTAACCTCGTCAGAAGGAAGAACTGCATTGAGTTCATCCATCGTTACGTAACCATTTTTTTTGGCAAGTTTAATCATTTTCTTGATGGCATCATCAGAAAAATCAAGAAGAGGGCCATCTAAACTCGCTTGGCTTTTTACTTCTGCATTATCTTTCTGTTTAACCTTTGTTGCCATACCATAACTCCACTCGATCACGCCATAGTTTCTATGTGACCAGCTTTTTTGTTCTCACTTCAATCACCCAATAGTTTCTTATATATATTTCTTAAGAGATTACTATTAGAAAGAATACATTTTGTATACACCTTGTCATTCAGCCAAAAACGCGGGAAAACTCCAGAAGTTTCCCCGACACCTCTCAGTCCTTCTGAGATAATCTCTGTACCCTATCGTAAGAACCAATTTCCCGCTTTTCCTAAAATTTGCCCGCTTTTCCTAAAATTTAATTGTCATCTTTATAAGAATGTCACTCCACATAAACTTCCTCATCTAAAATTTAAGTGACTGATTCGCATTAAAAAAGCGAATCATTTTATCGTATCTTGTGTATTCCCGTCTATTTTTTCATCCAACCAACTTCCAAATCCTTCAATTAACGCTTCTGTTGCCTGCATCTGCTCCAGCTCATTTTTTACCTCACGAAGCAGATCAAAAACCTCACTCTTAGGATTTTCTACAAGTTGCTCTTCAATATCCTGTAACCTCTTATGTAGGTGGTGTTCTTGAAGATGCAAGTAGACAGCTTGTTTTAATATAGCACGTGCATCTTCTATAGGGGATCCACCAAGAATAATACGCATACCAATATTTTGCACAAGATATTTCATACGCTCTAACAGAGCCTTTTGTCCTCTTTTTTCTAAGAATGCAACCATCGTCTCTTTATCATGAAGCTGTTGGTCCCCAAGAATTTCCAACATGGCTTGATGAAAAATTATCAATTGAGTATTTTTTAATTCTAACTCAGAAAGAATTTCAAAATTTTCATACCACAACTCAGGATAGTAAGCTAAAGTAAGTAAAATCACTGCTTCACGCAAAGGGATAGATTGCGAAGAATTTCGTACTATTTCAGAATTTGCTAACAGAGAAAAGGTTTGATCTTTAAAGGTCCTATTTGGTGAAGATTGACCATATCGCCCTTCCCCCTTTTGTTTTGAAAAAGAGGGACGAAAAAAATCAAAAAGGCGTTTTTTTATATCTTGCAAATAATAACGACGGACATCTTCATCCTTAATCGTAAAAATTTGTTGTTTTAGTTGTTTTTCTAGCGCTGCTCGTGCCTCTGGAATTTCAAAATGCTTTCCATAGGTAGCACGCCACCATAAAAGCTCACTCAAAGGAATAGCTTTTTGCAAAAAAGAAGAAAAAAGCTGTGCTCCACCAGCACAAACAATTTCATCAGGATCTTTCCCTTGTGGCAACAAAACAAAGCGTACACAAACCCCAGCCTTTAAAAGAGGCAACACACGATCAGCAACACGAAAAGCAGCTTTTAAACCAGCATCATCACCATCAAAACACAAAATAGGCTCCTTCCCCATCTGCCATAAAAGCTCAATTTGCGCTTCCGTTAATGCTGTCCCTAAGGGTGCTACAACTCCTTCAAAACCAGCTTTAGTCAATGCAATAACATCCATATACCCCTCAACAACAAGGAGTGAATGAATTTTCTCATCGCCAACAAAGCGACTATTTTTGCGAGCTGCTGCCGCGTTATAAAGTATATTTCCTTTATGAAACAGCACTGTTTCAGGGCTATTGAGATATTTTGCTCGTGTATCTTTCTCTAATGCACGCCCTCCGAAAGCCACCACACGTCCGCGCAAATCTTCGATAGGAAACATAATGCGATTTCTAAATCGGTCATAAGAATCCGCGCTCTCCTCATGCACTGAGAGAAGCCCACATTCTTCCATTTGCTTTATTGAAATGCCCTGTGCACTCAAAGCTTCTTTCAAAGCTGTACGCCTTACCGGTGCAAAACCAATGCGGAAACGCTCTACAAGCTCTGGTGTAACACCACGTGCATCCAGATAACGACGTGCTTGCATACCTCCTTTATCGCGTAAATTATATTGAAAAAAATCTGTAGCAATTTTCATCACATCATAAAGGTCAGCTTTTTCCAGTTGACGCTGATGACTTTGTGAATCCAAAATAGGGAATTTCATTCCCGCAAAATCAGCCAAACGCTCTACACTTTCTGAAAAGTGCAGTCCATCAAGCTCACACAAAAAGGTAAAAATATCTCCACTTACACCACAACCAAAACAATAATAGCGCCCTTTATGATCATCACAATGAAAACTTGGCGTTTTTTCACCATGAAATGGACAACAACACCAAAAGTCTCCCCGTGAAGGCTTACTTTTTCGAGGATCAAAATCCACCCGTTGACCAATTACTGTTGAAATTGGGAGTCTCGTACGCAGTTCATTAAGGAAATCGGGCGGAAAACGCATTATCTCTCACAGAGTTTAAAAATTCTTTTTTGCATATTTAACGACTTTAGAGCATAATTCCAATACTTCCTCTTAAGCAGTTGTAAAATTTTAAACCCTCAACTGCATATATTTTTAGAAATGGAGAATAAAAAGTGATCGAATTTATTGCTCAATATCCGTGGTTAGAGGCTATTTCTTGGCTTGTTATTCTTACTATAGCTGCCCTTTTAGTGAACTTTCTAGGACGAAAATTACTTATTCACGGAGCAAAAAAACTCTCTTCTTTTCTCCCCAAAAATACAACGATCGATATTAATAATGCTATTCAATACATAGCGGATATCATTTCAGCTTTTATTCTTTCAATTGGTGTTAATTTTATCTCAACATTGCCCGATGCATTTAGCACTGTCATCGGTAATGTTGCCAACGCCTTCATTATCTTCTTTGTCGTCCTGACAATTTCTTCCTGTCTCAATGTCATTAACATCCTTTACGAACAACGACCAACAGCACGACTAAAACCAATAAAAGGTTATATTCAAATTGCTAAAATTGCACTTTTTGCTGTTGCAACAATTTTAATGGTCGCTACATTAATTGACCGCTCCCCTCTTATTCTCTTCTCCGGTCTTGGTGCAATGGCCGCGGTTCTCATGTTAATTTTTCAAGATACGCTTCTTTCTCTCGTTGCCGGTATTCAAATTTCATCCACTGATATGGTGCGTGTTGGGGATTGGATTGAAATCCCCAATCTCGGTGCCGATGGTGATGTTATTGAAATTGCCTTGCATACTGTTAAAGTTCAAAATTTCGACAACACCATCACCTCAGTTCCTATCCGTAAACTTGTGACCGACCCTTTTAAAAATTGGCGTGGAATGCAAGAATCGGGTGGAAGACGCATCAAACGCTCTCTTTTTATTGATCAATCAAGTATCCATTTTCTCACAAAAGAAGAACAAAAATATCTTTCCCGATTTAATTTATTAGAAAATTATTTCACGCAAAAAGTAGCAGAAATTGATCAATGGAATGCTCAATTAGATAAAAATCATGATGTCTTAGCCAATACACGCCGTTTAACCAACATTGGAACTTTTCGTGCTTATGTTTTTGCTTATCTACAACAGCATCTAAACATCAATCCTAATATGACCCTCATGGCACGACAATTACCTCCTACAGAAAATGGTTTACCTTTAGAAATCTATTGCTTTACGAACACCACCGTTTGGATAGACTATGAACAAATTCAAGGCGATATCTTTGATCACCTTTATTCCATTCTGCCCTGTTTCGGTCTAAAGGTTTTTCAAAATCCAAGCGGTTATGATTTTAATCAAGTATTAAAAGCAAAAGTAAAATAAAAACAATAAACTTCAATTTATTAATTTGAGGCAACCACATTCACAACAACAAAGAAAGAATAAAGTATCATGAATGGTTCATTGGTACTCCTTCATCTTGCCGGCGCTATTTCTTTACTTCTCTGGGCCACACGCATGGTGCGCACAGGAGTTGAACGCGCCTATGGCGACAGACTTAAATATAAAATGTGCCACGTCGTTTCAAAACCATTGTTTGCCGTAAGTTTTGGGCTTTTTACAGCAATGATTTTACAAAGCTCTACAGCAATAACACTCCTCGTTGGCTCTTTCGTTGAATCTGGTTTTGTCTCTGGAGTAGCAGGACTTATGGCTGTACGCGGAGGAGAATTAGGATCAGCAATCGTTGTAAAAATCCTAACCTATGATCTCACTCTTGTTGTACCCTTGTGTCTTTTAATTGGCACTTGTATCTTCATGACAACAGAAAAACGTGAATGGCGTCAAATAGGACGTATTATCATCGGTATTGGTCTTTTGATTTTATCTTTAGAAATGATAAGTACAGCGACAGAGCCTTTACGTGAAAGCGAAATTTTGCCTAGCATCATTCGTTATCTTTCAACCGATCCTGTTTCCACTTTTTTGTTGGCTGCTGGCTTAACCTACCTCTTACATTCATCTATTGCAGGAATCATTTTGCTGGTCAATTTTGCCAATTACGATCTTATCCATACGCAACTCTGTGTTGTCATGGTTCTTGGTGTCAACTTTGGCTCTTCTCTTATAGCACCACTTTTAACGCGCAACGCCTCTCCTAATACTCGCCTCGTTCCCTTAGGAAATTTACTCATGCGTGGAGCAGGGTCAATCCTTATACTTATCTTATTTCTCTCCTTTCAACCACCCATCACATGGCTTGGCAATAACGCCCCTACTCAAGTGATTAATGCCCATATCATTTTTAATGTTTTCATTCTCCTTGCTGGAATACCTCTTTCAAAGTGGGTTTTACAATTAACCACTCAGATCGTGAATATAAGTGCAAAAAAAACGCAAACCGATAAAACGCTCAATTTATCCGATCAAACAGCTCTTGATGATAGTGTTCTTGAACGCCCAACTCTCGCCCTCTCGAATGTCATGCGTGAAGTCATTCATATTTGTGATCTTGTAGACATCATGCTAGAAAAAATTATGGGACTTTATGAAAAGCCTGATCCCAATATTATTCGTGAACTCAACCAACTCAACACCATATTGGACAAAAAACATATCGCCATCAAACTTTATCTTGCACGATTAGCGGGACAAAAATTATCTGACGAAGAAGCTCTTCAAACGCAAGAACTTCTAGGTGCCTGTATAAAATTAGACCAAGCAGGCGATATCATTATTCACAATATGTTGATGCTGGTTAAAAAGAAACAACAAAAAGGTTTACAGTTCAGCAGCGAGGGCTGGAGTGACCTCCTTCGTTTCCACGCCATTGTACTAGCCAACGCGCATATAGCATTTAACGTTCTCGTCTCACGTGATACACACACTGCACACCTATTGGTACAAAAAAAAGATCAGCTACGAAACTTAGAAAAAGAGATGAGTTTAAAACATTTTAAACGTCTGCGTGAAGGGGATCTCAAAAATGTAGAATCATCCAGTCTTCATCTCGACACTGTGCGCGACCTTAAACAAATCAACTCTCTTTTGACCTCAATGATCTACCCCATTTTAGAAGAACAGGGACTTCTTCAAAGTTCTCGTCTACGCAACCCTGCTGAAGAACAAACAGAAAAAACTTAAACCTTTCAAATAACTTGAATAAAACACACATCACATCGATTATTCAATTTTGAATATGGTCAAGATATTGATTTAATCAAAATATCTTATTATTCGACAATTTAAATGAGCTTTCTGCATCGTAAGTTTCTTTCATTTAAAATCTATACATGATGAATGGCTCAAAGTCATCTGCTTGCACATTACAAACAAAGCAGCATGTAGAATAGAACTCTTGAAGAAAGACGTAAAAATGCCTAACCATCTCAAAGCCAAGACTGTTAAACACATAAAGAGTAGGTCAAGAGTATGATAGTTCCAACCTAAACCCGCCTTGTAAAAAGGGAACCGCTTCACAGTAGCAGCGAAACAGAAATACTCTATAAGAAATACAAAACCCCACAAAAATGCAACATTTATATCAAGATTGGTAGAGGTTCAACCTATACAGCCATGCTATAACGTATCAACGAAACAGTTTTCATTTCAAACATCATTGATATCAATTGGCAAGCTCCAAACTTTTAAATATCCATTTTACTTATTGCTTTAATCACAATTGTTTTTTAATGTAAGAGAGAGATTTAAAAAGCTTATAAATACACTTTATGAGTTCTTAGAACATTTCTACTAATATTTTCTTCTTTTATTCATATTTATCAATTAATTAATTTATTTATAAATTAAAATATGTTGTATATTTATACTTATTAAGTATTATTATGATATAAATGTGAATATTATTTTTATATAAAGGAAAGTAATAAGTAAAATATCTAAAAGAAATATCCTTTCCACTGGTTAAAAAAGGAATAAACCTTGATTTTTACAAAGTTTACTCTAGTTACAATTTAAATTCAGGCAAAGGAGGGTATCATGGAAAATGCAAACATCGGTTGGATTGCTGCTATTATTATCGGCGGGATTGCAGGTTGGGCAGCACAGTATATTATGAAAAGCCAAACAGGAATATTGTTAAATATTATCTTAGGAATTATTGGCGCTGCGCTAGCAAGCTTTCTTTTTAGTCTTTTAGGTGTAAGTTTTGCTGGTTGGCTTGGCTATCTTATTTCAGGTTTTATAGGAGCCTGTATTCTTATATGGATAGGACAAAAAATTCGATCATAGAGTATTTATTTTTTACACCTTTTGGAATTCAATACAAAACTAGGAAACAACTAGCAGAGTTTGAAATATTTTCTTGTAACTTGGTGTTACCAATTTTGATATGATGGTGAGATGCTTAAGCTGCGATTTTAGGCATACACCATCACCGTATTATAAAACGAAATGCAGTAAAGAACTTTATAACGCACCATTTCATACCTATATAAACTTACGCATATCAGGAGAGATATGTTGCGTTATTTTAACGAAATACGAACTGATTTATGTACCACGTGCGCAAATCCAGCATATCTCACTGTAATAACAATTCATAAGGTTACAAAAATCACTAACGATGATTAAAAATTCTACCGTATAATGCTTAATAGCTATACACTCTATCAACAATACCCTTTTTACCGAAAAACTCGAAGCGCTTTTTTACATTCTTAAGAAATAAAGAGAGACGGCAAGAATAAAATGATAAATATTTTTTCTAATCTATGAAATAAAATAGTATCTAAAATAAATATGAAAATTAAATTATAATGTGTTTTTTTAAATTTATTTTTAATAATAAAAATATATAAGTAAAAATTAATAATATTAATGCAAATTTATTATAAAATTAATACACATTGTGTGATGTAATATTTCAAAATTTTAATAATATAATATATTTTAGATTTTGCAAAAATATATGCATTACTATAAACTTCTTGATTATAAAGAATACGATCTCCTTTACATCTCAATTCAAAAGATTTGAATATCTCTTCTCTTTCTAAAGTATAAAATAAAGTTTTGTTCCTCTTAAAATTTCCTCTTTATATCATCTTGCATAGATGAATTTTTAGCTCTTCTTTATATGCGTTACAAACGAATTTTAAAGCACGAAACATTTTTCCCATTGCTCTCATGCGATAAAGAAATTTCCGTAACACATTGTGAAAGCGCCTTGAACAAAACATAATACTTTATTTTACTTTTTTAAATGAAAATAATCCTATAATATATACTTCCTGCATATCTTCTTTTAAAGACCTTTGCTTTCGATTTTCCCTTTGATATCTTCCTGTTAAAATCTTGCTGCTTTTATACTCCTTGTATTACAATAGAGCTATCTATTTAACCCAACATAACATATGGAATAAGACTTTAGCTGTGGAGTAAAACGATGTCTTATCTTGAAGATTCCATCTTACCACCTCTAAAGTGGTTTTCTGATCAAAGTCCTCCAATACCAGAAAACGTTCGCAATTGGCTCATGGAATCGGGCTCAATGACGCTTCGATTAAAGAAATATTGTACCTGCCTCCAAGTTCAACCACAACGCGAATGTTTTATTACGCGAGATAAATTAACAGAAGAAGCAGAGCATATCCCCGAAAGTGCGCGTTATTGGCTACGTGAAGTCATATTAATGGGAGATAATAAGCCTTGGCTCCTTGGACGCACTGTAATTCCACAAGAAACCCTCCTACACAATCAAGCCTTAATGCATTTGGGAACTGTACCTCTAGGACATTATTTATTTAACAATGACAAATTAACCCGCGATTACATTCATATTGGTCAACAAGGTGCGCTATGGGCACGTCGTTCCCGCTTGCGGTTAACGGATAAGCCATTGTTGCTAACTGAACTATTTTTAACAGATTCACCACTGTATCCCCACAAATAGAGGTTACTCATTTTATTCTGCATAATTTATAGATTTTATATAGCTTATAAGGGATTTAATCAGAGAAAAGAATTTCAAAATTATCTCAAGAACACGTTACAAACAAAGGCTTCTTTTCAAAAGATCTTTTTATTTCATAAACTCAACTTAAAAATCTCTTCCCTAGAAAAAACGTTTTAAAGTTTTGATTTTCTTATCATTAAAACCAGTACTTGAATTAAAAAGATACACACCATATTGATAAAACCATCTACGTTTAAATTTCTTGCTGAATAATCACCACTCTAAAATACGGAAACTCTTTATCAAAAAAATGCTTTGAAACAGCAAAAAAGACAATAATACACTCTCCAAAATTGGAAATCTGTATCAATTAGCTTAATCATCCTATTTTGAAATTTTTAACAGTGCAGACAATAGATCTTTTTAAAAAAGTAAAAACTCTATAATATTTTTGTTTTTTAATGGTCTAAAAGCTTTGAAAAACAGAAAATATAATACATAAAAGATGTTTCATTGCTCTATGAGAGCCCAAAAAGTTTAGTTGATATCAAAAAGTTATTTTTTTGATAATAGTATGTATGTATAAGATAAATGACATTTATCAACATCCTACTGACTTACAAAGGCGACGCACAATAAAAAATATTTTCCAATCCCCTTGAATTAACAAGATCTATTGCAATTTCTCACGAAGACTATTGCACACTTTAGAAAAATTCATTTGCCCCGCATACCGTTCCTTAAGCCATGCCATCACCTTACCGATATCGCGTAATTTTTCAGCCTTTGTTTGTGCCAAAGCTTCACAAAGAACTTGTTCTACTTCCATCTCCTTAAGTTGATAGGGAAGAAATTCACGAATAACTTCTATTTCTGCTTGTCCTCTCTCTGCCAATTCCAAGCAACCAGACTCTTTATAGGCTCGCATCAATTCTTCACGCTGTTGAAGCATTTTAGTGAAAACAGACTGTATCTGCTGATCATCCACTTCTAGCTTCCCTTCATCATAATAAAGAATATCACGATCCCTAACTGCAGCATTCATTAAACGAAGTGTAGCAAGACGCGCACTATCTTGCGCTTTCAAAGCAGCCCTAAGAGCCCCATCAATCTGGTTACGCAACATAAGTTTATCCAATTTTGTTCAAGAAGAAGATGCCTTTTAACCAATCTTTATCCATCTTGCAATGGAGGATAAAAAAATAATTAAGGACTCGATCTTCGAAAAGCTAAAACAAGACTTTACCTCTTCATTGAATGTACTTATACTGCCTACTTCAAGCGAAACGTTACCAGAATAATATACACAGCATCTGTTAAAGGTATGATTTTTGTGTAAAGTTGATCATTATACCTTTCAGGGAATAAATTGTGGATACATACTATGATACAAACAACTTCACCCAGCCACCCTTGGAGTATCAAAAAACCTACAGCCCTCTTAGTCTTAGCAGATGGAACCATTATTGAAGGTAAAGGAGCAGGTGCTACAGGTATCGCTGAAGCTGAAGTGTGTTTTAACACCGCCATCACAGGCTATGAAGAAATCCTCACCGACCCGTCATACACACAACAAATCGTTAATTTTACTTTTCCTCATATAGGAAATGTAGGGGCAAATAGCGAAGATATTGAAGATCTCTCTCCTCTCAATTGTCATGGTGCTGTTGGCGCTATTTTCAAGGCAGACATTACAAATCCCTCAAATTACCGTGCCAATGAAAATCTTAATCAATGGCTTAAAACGCGTAAAATTATTGCACTTTGTGGTATTGACACACGTGCGCTCACAATTCTTATTCGTGAAAAAGGTGCGCAAAATGCTGTCATTGCACATGATGCTAATGGAAATTTTGATATTCCTTCTTTAAAGAGGCGTGCGCAAAAATGGCACGGTCTCGTCAATCTTGACCTTACGAAAGATGTGACATCTCAATCATCAATGCAATGGGATGAAAAACCATGGAGTTGGAATAAAGGATACGGTACAAACAATGTGCACAATCTTCATATCATTGCCATTGACTATGGTATTAAACGCAATATTCTTCGCCTTATGGCAACACAAAAAGCCCGCATTACTGTTGTACCTGCCCACACAACTGCAAAAGAAATTCTGGCAATGAATCCTGATGGCGTTTTTCTTTCTAATGGACCAGGAGACCCCGCAGCTACAGCTCAATATGCCGTTCCAACAATCAAAACATTAATTGATCATAATTTACCAGTTTTTGGAATATGTCTTGGTCATCAACTTCTCGCTCTTACGGTTGGTGCAAAGACCGTGAAAATGCACCAAGGACATCATGGTGCCAACCACCCAGTTAAAGACCTTAACACTGGAAAAGTTGAGATTGTATCGATGAATCACGGTTTTGCTGTAGATTCTACCTCTTTACCACAACATGTTCAAGAAACACATATTTCTCTCTTTGATGGTTCAAACTGTGGTATTCGAATCATTGGAAAACCTGTTTTTTCTGTTCAATACCACCCCGAAGCTTCTCCGGGACCACAAGATAGCCACTACCTCTTTCAGCATTTTAGTGATCTCATTATGAATTATAAAAAAATATCTTAAAATAAAAAGCCTCACCTTTTAGCTTCTCTCCTTTAAATTATATTATCTTCCTACGCACAATTATATTATTTTTATACCTACAACTTATTGAATAAATATTCTTATTTATCATTCTGAAACTAAAAAGAGCGCACTGAATAGCTTAAATTTTTCTCATTCCTCTTCTCTTAAGGTCGTATCCATCAAAATCATTGGCTTTTCCCCCCCAAGCAAGATAAGTGTGTCGATAAAAACTATTTTTAAAAAGAGTAAAGTGTCTAACCTTCAAATAAATATTGGATTCACAATACAATTTTAAGAATTATATTGTGCATGAGAAGTATAATTCCTACTAAAGAATAAAAAAATTAAATTGTGAGGCAATACAACAAATCTCTACTTTTTAAAAGATATTGCCGTAGATGGTTTTGAAAACTGTACAGCCGAATAAAAAAGTAATAGCAAAACAGAAAAAATCTTTTCAATTTTACAACTTTATATTCTTCCAAAATGAGGTTTTCTTTCGATTCCAGAAATGATGCCAACAAATATAAGCAATATTTTACTTCCAATTTGCCATATAAAATTTGGAATTGTTCATACAATACTGATACATCTAACTCAGATACGTTTTAATCTTTTTTTTCAATATGCTGCTACATTAGCACTGGATATTAATTTGCAAGCAATAGAAAAAATACGGTCTCCCCTATGCAAACAATATCACAAAATAAAAAAATTATTTTCACTAAATGAGAAGGATATATCGATATTCTATACAACACTTTGTGAAACAAATATCACAAAAAACTTTCTGCCTATAAAATGATAGATTTTGTTTATCTTGTGCATTCTCTAGCAAAATAGTACGTACCAGCCCCTCTCAACAAATTAACGTACCCGCAAGACAAAAATAACTGTCGCAACAACAAGAAGAAAAAAGCCTCCAACAAAAGGAGCACCAGAAAAATAAAACAGTGCATTTTTATCTGTAAAACATTCAAAAAGAAACACATAAAAAACAGAACCAAATGTTAAACTCAACGAAATAACAGATGTCATCGCTCCTTGCAGTTCTCCTTGTACATTTGTCGGTACCTGCGCTGAAGCAATAGCACGTATAGGTGCATGAACAAGATACTCAAGCATAGTACACACACAAACCATATAAACCATCCACCCCTGCGTCGCAAATGTATAACCCAGCATAGCAACAGAGGCAAACAAAAGCCCTACTATAACAATATGCCAATCACTCCATCGTTTAGAAAAATAAGGCAAAATGAGAGCGACTACAATAAATTGGCCTATCCCAAAAACACTATAGGAGAGTCCAATAGAAAAAGAACTCCAATCATAGCGTTCTTTTGCAATGAAAGCCCAAATGCTTAACCATACAGATTCCGCAAACCAATAAAGAAAAAAGACCAATAACACCCAAAGAACCATCGGGTATTGTTTCAGATGCCAAAAAACACCTAAGGGATTTGCCCGCTTAATATCAAAAAAGCGCCTATTCCATAAAGAAAGGGTTTCTGGAAGCATAACCCAAGAAAAAATAAAATTAATGAGTGAAAAACCAACAGCAAAATAAAACGGAATACGCGGACCAAACTGACCTAAAAAACCACCAATAAAGGATCCTAAAATAAACCCCAATGCGGATGCAATGCCTAACAGACCAAAATTGCGTGTACGGGTTTTATCATCAGATATATCCGCAAGATAAGCTGTACAAGTTGCAAAACTAGCGCCACTTATCCCTGACAAAAGACGCCCGATAAATAACATAGAATAGCTCCATGCTATAGCACATATGAGATTATCAAGAGCAAAGCAAATAATAGAGAGAAGCAAAATAGGACGACGACCATAACGATCAGAGAGATTGCCAATAACAGGAGCAAACAAAAACTGCATCACTGAATAAGCTGCAAGTAATTTTCCTCTTTCTACAAAAGATGTACTGACCTCTTTTCCAGTTAATTGAGAAAAATATTCAGGCAAAACAGGACAAATGATCGCAATACAAAGAATATCTAACAATAAAGTGATGAACACTAAAATGAGCCCACGCTGAACAAATTTCGGATTGAGCATTTGGTCTTGCATAACATACACACTATTTTACGCATACAGTGACTCCCCCGCTCTATTTTAACTCCCTTTTCCTTTTAAAAGTATTCTATACCGTATATTTTTCACATATAATATAATAACAAAGTAAAAATTACAAAAAGAGTCAAGATAAAAATATAAAATTATTTTTTACTTGATATATCATTATCAAAATATAAGAATATCTTTTATATTAAATGAAAAAATATTTATGAGAATAAATCATGAATAATTAATATTAAAACATAGAGTATTAAAATAACTTTGGATATATTATGATTAATTTTATAATACATTATTATCAATTCTCATACTGCTAATTTTTAAAACATAAACTCTATTAGATACATCAATACCATATAATAATTTAAAACTTTAATAATCATAGTAAAAATATATTAATACTGTAAAAATTGTTTATATTTATTGAATAAATCAAGATTATATGTTATTATTACATTAAAATCTAATAAGCATGAGAAAACAGTTCTTTTAGTACGTGTTGTCCGTGAATTGTTAAATTTAAAAATGGTGTGTAAAATGCAAAAAATATCCCTATTAATTCTCACTTTAATGTTAGTGATAGGACGTGATGTCCAAAATTCTTATTCACAAGAGGGGGGGGTAGAAAATAAAATAGAAACACAACAAACAACCAGCGTAGAGCTAGATCCCTATACTTTAAATAAATTAAATGCTCTTCTCAAAAAACGTTCAGAAATAAATGATCACGAAAAAGGAGCCGTGATTAACTTTCTTTCTGAAGCTTTTTTAGGAACACCTTACAAAGCTAATATGTTACATGGCTCAGAAAATACACCAGAAAAACTGATTATTGATTTTAGAAGCTTAGATAACTTCACTTGTATGGATTATGTTGAAGCATTGCGCAAATCAACATCCCAAACAGAATTTATAAATAACGTCATAAAAACGCGTTATATTAACGGTAATGTTGATTTTTTAAATCGGAAACATTTTTTTACGGATTGGGCTTATAGAGAATATAAACTCGCCACTGATATTACCGCTGAAATAAGTCCCCATGCGGTAAAAATAGAAAAATATCTCAACAAAAAAGCTGATGGTGAAAGCTATCTTCCTGGACTTCCAGTTGTGAAACGCACAATAACGTATATTCCAAGTAACTTTATTAATGAAGAGGTTATAAGCCGTTTAAAATCAGGGGATTTCATTGGTATTTATGCAAAACTTGCTGGATTGGATGTAACACATGTGAGTTTCTTTATCATGACAGATAAAGGGCCGATGTTACGACATGCTCCTTCACACAAAGAAAATGAAAAAGTCGTCGATACCCCTTTTATGGATTATGTTGCAAAAACACCAGGAATCGTCGTTTTAAGAGCCCTTGAATAACATCATAGCGATATGAAATAGCTTTTCTATTCTTAATAGATATACTGAAGCTATTCAGATAAACGTCTAACTTTGTATAATCTACACGGATAAAATCATATTTGAAGAATGGCGGTTATAATTACTTTTACTGACTGAAGGCTGAAGGCAAGCAAACTCTGTTATTTCTTGTATCATACTTTCTTTTCATATGCTCGAGCTAAGAATTATCTATAGACCACCGCCATTCTAATCTTTATGAATATAAAAAATATTTTTTTGCAAGCATAAGTAAAATAAGGTATGTTATGATTATTGTCTCACAAAGTATTTTATATAAAATTTATAATTAAGCTCTATTTCCTCTCGCCCTCAAAAACAAGGGATCTATTCTTGACAGCCCCGTAAACAATACATCTTCTTAAGCCAATTTCAGCGGATAACCATTTCATGTAATTCAATTAAACGCCACCAGCAAGCCTTACTGCTCGGCATTGACCGCGCACTCAAAAAATGCTTAAGAAATCAAATTTTATAGGTCTTATCTCACCACACCTTAAATGACAGTGTACGATAACAGAATAAATCTTGCCTTAAGAGCCTCTGTTTAATCTTCCCCTTTATTGATGCCAAAATACAATCAACAAAAGAGCATCATCGTATTTTCAAGAGATATGAGTTGCCACACCGTAAAAAATTAATGTTCGTAACATGACAACCCATTTGAAAAAATCTTTTTATATAAAAGGGATCACCGTTGTACCAGGAGGCAATTTTGCCTCATCTTCAGGCTCGACATGAATAGAAATACGCACATTATCAAATTCTTTTTGAAGAACAGCTTCAATTTTATCACAAATTTTATGTGCTTCTCCTACCTGCATTACAGCAGGCACAACCAAATGAAACTCTATAAAAGTAACCCTCCCAGCAACACGCGTCCGCAAATCATGGACCTCAAGCGCACCCGATGCATTTGCAGAAATCAGCTCACGAATCCGCATGCTTTCATTCAATTCAACACCAACATCCATTAATCCCTGAACAGCATTTCTAATCACCTTCCAGCCCTGTAAGAGAATATTAACGGCAACGATTATCGCTAAAATTGGATCTAAAGCTCCCCATCCTCCGACAAAACCGGCAATCAAACCAATTAAAATTGCAAGCGACGTAAAAACATCTGTTATAAAATGTACTCCATCAGCTTTAAGAGCCGGTGAGCGATGGAGTTTTCCCTGCCCAATAAGAACCATTCCCCACATACAGTTTATGACAGTTGCAATAAGATGAATAACAAGCCATATTCCAGGTTTCTGCAACAATTTAACGGTAGAAAGAGCTATCCATGCTTCTCTTAAAATAACAATTGCCGCAATAATAATGAGTACCCCTTCAAGAATTGCGGAAAAATATTCCGCTTTATGATGCCCAAAGGGATGATCATGATCTGCTGGCTTCATACTCACTTTAACAGCCCACCATGCTGCCAATGACGCAAGGATATTAACGATTGATTCCAATGCATCAGAATAAAGTGCAACCGAACCTGTAATGTGATATGCCCAATATTTCAAAGCAAAAACAATACACGCAATAAAAATAGAGTATAAAGTTAAGCTTTGTATATTGATTTTTACATCCATGAACCTCATCCTTTTCTTCACGAAATAGGGAATTAATATTTTCAACCATATCATTATACTTTTGGCATAACGACGATCTTTCCTCAATATTACAGAAGCTTCATCATACAATAAACGCCTCAGCTCACCATTATTATCGTAAAAACTGCTCAGTTACACGAACAGCACCAATAAATAAAGAAGAGAGAAAATAATAGAAAAAAGAGCTTTCCCAAGAGCAATCAAACACATAACCTTCATTATTAATCGTTTTCTGAATAACTTGAAGCCATCTCACTTCTCATAAACGAAAAACTTGTTTTTGCTCAAATCTATCATGATCATGCATTATTTTTCAGTCTTATGATGTGCATTATAACCCATCTATAAGCCATCTTTGCACCTTAGAAAAAATATCTTAGCACTCTACGGTAACTTTACAGGTCAACAGGATTTTAAAATATGATTTACTGAAAAATTTAGATATAAAAAGAAGAACAATGATTACCCTCAAAAAAAAGAATCTGGGCATTGGGGACCCAGATTCTTTTCCCTTAAAAACTAAGGGCATACAGAACTTGGGAAATAGCGGGGACCCAAGACACTGCACCCGATACGAGAAAAAATATATGATTCCGTATCAGTATTTTTACATTATACCTATGGTTGCATATTGTCAATACAAATTCTACCATAAGTTTTAAAAAATATTTTTTTATCTCTTCTTTTTAAATAAAACAAATTCTAACATCTGGAAATCATAAGAAAAAAGCACTAAAAATCTCGCATGCATTTGAATATCATAACAATCAATGAAACAGATGATCCACGCCTAAAAGCCTATCATAATATCCGTGAAAAAGATCTTGTTGGACGGCAACATCAATTTATTGCTGAAGGCAAAGTAACATTGTCCGCATTACTACATTCGAAAGAGTTTTCTGCCATCTCACTGCTCATCGTAGCAAACCGTCTCTCTGGACTTCTACCGCTTTTAGAAAAAACACAGCCCCTATGTCCCATTTATTGCGTTCCACAAAAAGTTATGGATAATATCACCGGCTTCCATGTTCATCGTGGTGTTCTGGGTATTGGTAAACGCAAAATACTGCCATCCTTACAAAGTTTTTTACAATATCTTCCAGAAAAAGCTTTGATTCTTGTTTTATGTGGTATCTCGAATCACGATAATATGGGATCAATTTTTCGTAATGCAGCAGCCTTTGCCAGTAATGGCATTATTGTCGACAAAACCTCATGCGATCCACTTTATCGCAAATCAATAAGAGTTTCTGCCGGCGCTGCTTTAAAAGTACCCTATACGCAAAACGCTGATATAGATGACATTATAGCTGCTCTAAACGATGAAAACTTTCATCTTTATGCACTCTCCCCTTCTGCCTCACACACTCTCAAACAAGCCAACAAAACCAAAAAAATAGCACTTATTTTTGGAACAGAAGGCGATGGCTTACCACCCCATATACTACAACAATCAAACACCTTACGTATTCCCATGACTGACGGTTTTGACAGCCTTAATGTTGCCACAGCCTCAGGTATTGCACTTGCCCATTTTACTAACTTTGACCCCTAAAGATGATAACACTTCAAGTTATAGAACATATCCAATGTTGTGTGTTATCTACCAGTCTCCAATAATATTACCGTTCCCTAGCCTTTGAAAACATTGATAAAAAACATTTTCACATTTTCTTTATAATCATTTTCCACACCCTAACCCCGCTTATGAAATGCAGAAGATATAATTTTGATGGATTCAATCATAAAATAAACTTTCAATGAGAAAATTTTCCGGAAGTCTCTCATTCAAGTTTAAGATTAAAAAATATCATTATAAATCAATTCACTATGCTTTATAAAGCTGTTGTTTTTAGTTCTGAGGAAACAGAATCTTTTGTTTCAAGATTGCATAAAACGCGCTTCAACATCATTTCAGTATCGGCCGCACGTTCTGAATGTGTTACAAATCCTCCCCCAAGAATACGCGCCTCATGACCATTTCCATCATAAAGAACGCAAGCTTGCCCTGGTGCCACACCATTTTCACATTCCAATAAATCAACGGAAAAAATACCTTCTTTATAATGTAAGCGCGCAAGGTGAGGAGGACGCGTTGAACGCACCTTTACAGCCACCTCAATACCTTGAGAAGGGAAATTATCTAACGGTTCATCACCAAGCCAATTCACATCACGTAAAAAAAGCTTATGCGTTTCTAACATTTCACGCGGTCCAACAATAACACGTGCATTTTCCACATCGAGATAAATCACATACAGCGCTTCACCCGTTGACACCCCAATACCACGACGTTGACCAACAGTATAATTAACAATCCCCGAATGTTTACCTAAAATCTTTCCATCAATATGGACAATAACGCCAGGATTAGCTGCTTCTGGACGCAGTTTTGCGATAACATCTGAATATTTTCCTTGTGGAACAAAACAAATATCCTGACTATCATGCTTATTGGCAACCACAAAGCCCATTTCTGCTGCCATTTCACGAACGCGGGCTTTTGGAAGGTCACCAAGTGGAAAACGCAAATAATCAATCTGTTCTTGTGTCGTTGCAAAGAGAAAATAACTCTGATCACGATCATTATCGAGAGGACGAAAGAGTGCTCGATGCGCTCCGTGGGAACGCGAACGAATATAATGTCCCGTAGCCAAAGCATCTGCCCCCAATTCGCGTGCCGTTGCTAATAAATCAGCAAACTTAACCGTTTGATTACATGCAATACATGGTACTGGGGTCTCTCCATGAGCATAACTTTCTGCAAACGGATCAATAACAGCTTCACGAAAGCGCTTTTCATAATCAAGAACATAATGCGGTATTCCTAGTGTTTCTGCGACGCGGCGAGCATCTTCAATATCTTGTCCTGCACAACACGCCCCCACCCGATGCGTTGCTTCCCCATGATCATAAAGCTGCAACGTAATGCCAATAACATTATACCCTTCCTTTTTCAAAAGACCTGCAACAACCGATGAATCAACCCCCCCCGACATTGCAACAACAATGCGAGAATCCTCAGGTTGTCCTGGTAAATCAAGGCTGTTTAAAAACATGTATTCATTCTCTATTTAATGCTCTCTTTAATGGATACCCATCTATTATTAATATTCTGATGCGCGTTCTTTGCCACTTTTATACTATTAATTGCTCTTTATATTGTTTTTTTATCCTTTCCACAACCATAGCATCACATTCTAAAAAGCTGCTGCAAACAAAAAAAGAATGATGGAAATAAGGCATAATGGTAATTGTTTAGGAGAAATCTTTTTAGAAAACCTTTTTTCTCTTTTGAAAAATCCAGTAAAATATTGCAAGAATCTCTTCTAACACTTCAACTTGAGCTTCTTTTTACATACCCAATCACTTTATTAATTTTTTCTTTCAGCGCTTTTAGCTCTTTTTTAAATTTCATGCTCTATAAACGAATCAAGTCCTTGACTAAAGGTAGAGGATACGAATGAGCAACTTGATAAAAACACAAATGAAATATGTTATTGGGCCAGATGGAAGTCCGCTTACAATTGCCGACCTACCGCCGCAAACAACACGGCGCTGGGTGATTCGTCGCAAAGCTGAAGTTGTTGCGGCTGTCAGAGGTGGATTATTAAGTCTTGACGAAGCGTGCCACCGTTATACTTTGACTGTAGAAGAATTTCTTTCATGGCAAAGTTTAATCGATGAACACGGTTTAGCGGGATTACGAACGACCAAGATTCAACACTACAGGCATTAAGTTGCCATTGATTAATAACATAAAGCAATCTATAAAACAGCTAAACTTGATAAAAGTTTGGCTGTTTTATACTATATCCAAAAGATAAACCTGAAAGAATGGATTTTTCAATAATTGCTTTTATCATCCAGCCATTAAATTAGCCAACCATTGAATTAGATTGAATCAAAATATCCTTATCATCCGCAGCAATCTTCTTTTCTCGTGCTTCCAAAAGCTGTGCACGTTGCAGCTCTGTATTAGCTTCATGGAGAGCAATTTCAGCATTTGTTTTTTGAAGTTCTAAATCACGAATTGAATTGATCAGATTATCACGTCTTTGCCGCGCTGCACGCGCAAAAGCAGAATAAGCAAAATGGTGAACATCATTGTTTCCAGATTTACGTTCTTCATGAGTAATCTGTGCTTCCAACTCTAACACCATTCGTTCAAATTCTGCGATCATCATCTCAAGCTGTGCAATTTCACGGCGCTTTCCACGCACTTGAAACATCCTCAATCGCACCATATTTTCTCGTGGCTTCATACTCACTACTCCTTGATTGCGCCAACTCAAAACTCGCATTTACATCCAATAAATATCTTTTAGTTATATATCTATCCGACAAAAACAGTCTATTAACTTGAAATTATAATAATTTCTGCCTTTCATTAAAGCATCTAAAAATACAATCTGCTTTAAAGAGTAATAACTATTTCTTTAACTTTTCCCCCATTATAAACTGAAGAGGTTTAAAGCTCAGTAAATAAACACTGAAATTGTAAAAAAGTAATTTATAAAGCTCTTTTACAAATTTTTTTAAGTTAAAGTTTATAAAAAAGTCCTCCTTTTTTATTATGTTAAAAAATATAGGATTTTTCTAAAATAATTTTGTAGCCTCTTTCAAAAATAAAAATATTTTGTTAACCACTATCATGGATAGTGGGGAATTTAGTAGTGATTGTTACGCGTACTACTGAAATGTTCATAAACGCTTTGTTATAAGCGTTTGATTTAATGAATTGTTTTTATAACAGTGGTTTTGCTAACTGATATAAAATAGAAATGCTCCTTATGATTCGTGAAGGAGCAAAGTGAGGGATCTAAAATGCGCGTATTATTAATTGAAGATGATAGAGCAATTACTCAAAGCATTGAGTTGATGTTAAAATCGGCTAACTTTAATGTTTATATCACTGATCTGGGTGAAGAAGGTATCGATTTGGGAAAACTCTATGATTATGATATCATTTTGCTTGATCTGAATTTGCCTGACATGTCAGGGTATGATGTCTTGCGGACTCTAAGGTTGGCAAAAATAAAAACTCCTGTCCTAATCCTTTCTGGTATGAATGCCATTGAAGACAAGGTTCGTGGTTTTGGCTTTGGAGCAGACGACTATATGACGAAGCCTTTTCATAAGGATGAGCTCATTGCACGTATCCATGCAGTTGTTCGTCGTTCAAAAGGGCATGCACAATCGGTTATTGTTACCGGAGATCTCACCGTTAACCTTGACACAAAAACTGTCGAAGTTGCAGGGCGCCCTGTTCATTTAACCGGTAAAGAATACCAAATGTTAGAGCTTCTCTCTTTACGCAAAGGTACCACCCTTACCAAGGAAATGTTTCTCAATCATCTCTATGGTGGAATGGATGAACCAGAACTAAAGATTATCGATGTTTTTATCTGTAAATTGCGGAAAAAATTGGAAGCAGTCTCTTCCAGTGTAAATTACATTGATACAGTTTGGGGACGTGGTTATGTATTACGTGATCCAGTTGAAGAGAACGTACGAAAAACCGCTTAAGCAGTGAACATGCACATTGTAAAATCTCGGAGTGTAGCGGGCCGAGATTTTTTCCGAGATCTTTTCTCTTTTAAAAGTAGAGACTCGCACACAAAAAATCTCATATAGAAAGCGCTTAAAGCTTAAGAAGTAACCACACCCAATTTACACATATAACCTTATCACTCATAAGTTCAATCGAAGCCACTTTTCCCAACACAGCTTAAGCGCTTCTCTCTTATTCAAAGCTTTTTTACACTTTCTAAAACAATACAACCATCACTTTCATCAATATTTATTTTCATCTCTGTCATCTGAGCAAGTAACATTGTGTAATAAAATTGGATGACATGTGCATCAATAAGCTCTTCTTGAACTTCTCCACGAAATAACGCAAGAAAATGAGGGGGTATACGGAGAGTTCTACCGAAAACCTCAAATCGAAAAGAACGTTTATTTTCTTCTTGCAAAATCATAACAACAATTTCACCACCACGAGAAACTGTTGCGTTTGCAATCAATAATAAATTAAGCAAAAGTTTAACTTCATCTTTTGCTAACAATAAAGAAGAAGCTTGCCATTTTAAAGTTGCTTTTTCTTCTTTCATATATTGCTGAGCAACCTGCTCTGCAGCCCGTGTATCTATTTGTCCTCCACTTGCACCAGCAAAACCAAAAGCTAATCGCGCAAATTGTAGACGTGCAGCAGCACTCGCAACGGATAAACGCACCAATTGTAAAGCATCTTCTTCAGCTCCTCCTTCATCATAAAGCTCCATTGCATTTTGAATAGCCCCCACAGGTGAAATCAAATCATGGCAAATACGACTACAAAGCAAAGCAGCAAGATCCATAGGCTTCAAAAAAATATCTAACGTCATAATGATTGAAAACTCCTAGATTCAAAAAAACAAACTTTATTTTAAAGAAAAACTCTTAACATCTGATGCATAATAGGAAACATTAACAATCATGCTAAAAAATTTAGAAATAAATTCAAGAATTTAAATAACCTTATATCTTATTTTTTATTTGAATAGAATGAAAATTCTAATATTATCTTTTTGTTTATCACTAATAAAAGGAGAAAACTCTATGGCTCTCTCTCTGCTCAAATACTGGTACAAAAATATTATATCTTTAATCTTCCTTTTATTCATCACCATAAACACTACACAAGCTCGACTAAAACCAATAGAGCAAAACGAACCTCATTATTCACTCCAAGAAATTATTGATTCTGGTCATATTTTTTTTGGAAAAACAGCCAGTGGTCTGGCTGTTGCAATTCAAAATATTTTTTCAAAATACGGTTATCCCAATGCCTATATTTTAGGAGAAGAAGCTTCTGGTGCCTTTTTTGCTGGATTAACCTATGGCGAAGGAATGGTTTTTACCAAAAGCTATGGTCAACATAAAGTTTTTTGGCAAGGTCCCTCAGTAGGATGGGATTTTGGCGGACAAGGCTCCCGTTTAATGATCTTAGTTTACAATCTTAATGGCATAAATAATTTATGGAGACGCTATGGAGGTATTTCAGGTTCGGCCTATTTAATTGCAGGTGTTGGTTTTCATGTCCTCAAATACCATAATACCTTGTTAATCCCAATACGTACAGGAGTCGGCGCTCGCCTTGGTATCAATATAGGATATTTAAAATTAACACCTAAACCGACATGGAATCCGTTTTAAACGGTTTCTTATTTGAAAAGGGGTATTATGCTTATTCAATCATTTCTTTTTTTTATACTTGGAGTTGCTTTTACTTCCTGGTTACTGGTGCTTTTATCTCCTTTTATTTGGCGTAAAGCCGTTCATTTTGCGTATAAAGATGTTTGTGCGAAAATGCCATTATCACTCGCGGAAATAGAAGCAAATCACGATTTTCTTCGTGCACAACATGCTGTAGAATTAGCAAACAACCAAAAAAAGTACGAATTTTTGCAAAAAAAATATGTCCAACAAAAAATACAACTGAGCCAAGTAACAGAACAATTTTATCGGCTATGCCTCTCCACAAAAGATACTCTCACCAAAGAAGCGATAGCAATCAAACAAAATATCGCCACACTACACACTTCCAAAGGAAAGACAAATGATGCGTGAAAAAGTCGCACACTATCAGCAACGCTTACAAAAAATCCAAACTCATGAGCTGGACACGACCGCTAACCAGCAACTGCTAGAAGAACTCCGAGAAGAAACAAAAGAACTTGCAGCAACATTGGCAGCTCACATAGCACTACAAGAGGGGAATACATCACCCATCAACACATTGATTCAAAAATCCAAAAGCAAAAATGACCTAGCATCACGTATTCGCCAAAAAATAAAGCTTCTCTCCCAAGTCCCCCTTAAATAAGTTGTCTTTAAAAACACCTTAAATGAAGAGTGAAATCAACAAAGATCTCTCATAACCGAAATATTTTTTATTAAACGTGGCTTTCTCACTAAACGAAAGAACAAATTTTCTTAAATCCACGCCGTTTTGTAAAAAAAACATCTTCTTGTCTCGCTGGTTCTCCTTGCTGATCATATCACCGCCCTAAAAGACAACATTTCATGAGTCCAGACAATTATACTTAAAAACATTTGCCACACACTCTAATAAAAATATTTTCTAAAATGGATCCATTCATAAAGCTTTTACATATTTTTAAAGATAAAAGAACTCTCTCAAGAGTAATAAAAGTCTTTTATTTTCTGAATAATCATATCCTGATCATTCTGCGTTAAATAAGGATGCATGGGTAAACTTAAAACACAATCTCCTAAAGACTCTGAAACAGAAAGAGAATCTGTGACATAAGGAAAATGTTTATAAGCAGGCTGTTTATGTAAAGGAGTTTTATAATAAACCATTGTAGGAATATAATTTTTTTGTAAAAAATCTTTTAGTTTATCACGTTCTTTTACCTTAATCGTATATTGTGCATAAGCAGAACGAATATTTTCTCCTATTTCTGGAACTGTAACAATATCTCTTAAGCCATCGGAATAACGTTGAGCAATTTCTACACGCTTTTGCATTTCATCTTCAAAGATAACAAACTTTTCTAATAAAATTGCAGCTTGAATGCTATCTAAGCGCGAATTCATACCAATACGGACATTATCATATTGCGTTTCACCTTTACCATGAAACAAAATAGAACGTAAAAGTTCTGCCAAATGATCATCATTGGTCATCATAGCACCTCCATCACCATAACATCCTAATGGTTTTGCAGGATAAAAACTTGTGGCCGCTACATCACCAAAAGCACCACACATAGTATTACCGCTTCTTCCGCCCATAGATTGTGCAGCATCTTCAATCACAAAAAGATTTTCCTTTGCTGCTACTTGAGCAATTTGCACATAGTCAGCAGGCAGCCCAAACAAATCAACAGCAATAAGAGCTTTTGGCTTTAGACGTCCTTCTTTTTTTACCATTTCAATTGCATGAGAAAGTTTTTCAACATCAATATTGAATGTATCAGGTAAAACATCAACAAAAACAGGTTTAGCCCCCACCAAAGCAACCACTTCAGCCGTTGCAGAAAACGTAAAACTAGGACAAAAAACAGCATCCCCTGGACCAATATTTTTAGCCATAAGAGGCATCTTCAAAGCATCTGTTCCATTAGCACATGCAATCACATGTTTAACGCCAAGATATTCTGCCAATTTCTCTTCAAATTCTGTTACTTTTGGCCCCAAAATATACTTACCACTAGCGACTACATGCGCAATTGCAGAATTAATTTTATCTTCAATACGCGCACGCTGCGCCCCAAGGTCGATGAATTGCATATTAACTCCATTGATCATCACAAGAATGCAAAAGCGCTACCTATCTCTTTTATCTATCATAATTGATATCAGCAGCTGTTAAAATCCGTAAAACCGCAATAGCATCATCACCATTTGTACGAGGCGATTGACGCGTTTCAATACAATGAAGGAAATGCCGTAATTCGCAAGTAAGCGGCAAATCTTCACAAACATCGATGTAATTCAGCTCATCCATGCTAAAAGCCCACTCTTGATTTTCTTTCCAAACGGCAAAATGGTGCGTTGCCAATTTACGACTCCACGGTTCCATATCATCAAAAACGAGTATAGCCTTTGTTCCAACAACAATTAAACGCCTCTCACGATAAGAACTCAAGCGTGAAGTAAAAAGATGACTACGCACACCATTTGGAAAAGTCATATGAATATGAGAAAAATCAGAAATCTGATCAACGACAGCAGCGCCCTCACCACGAATTTCGGAAGGTTCACATCCTGTCAACGCCAAAATCATTGAGAGATCATGAGGGGCAAGATCCCATAAAGCATCACTGTGTGTGTGAAATTTTCCAAAGCCTAATCTATGAGAATAAATATATCGCACATCTCCCACATCTCCGTTTTTCACCAATTCACACATTTTTTCAAAAGCTGGATGAAAACGCAAAATATGGCCCACCATAAAAACTCGCTCATAGGCCTCAGCCTCCTGAACTTGGCGTTTAGCATCAGAAACATTCAAGGCTATTGGTTTTTCCACCAAAACATCTTTACCATTTTTAACAGCACGCAGCACATTTTGCGTGTGAAATTGTGGAGGCAGCGCCAACACCAGTGCATCAATATCTCTATGAGCAAAAAGATCATCTGGTTTAATAATCTCCACACCATACAGTGTTGCAAAACTGGCAGCACGATCACTATCAATATCAGAAACTGCTGCTAAAGCCCCAAGAGAGTGAAGTGTCTTTATATGATTTCCACCCCAATGACCGCATCCTAAAACCGCTACACGTGGCACCATTTTTACGCCTTACCTTACTTTATCATATAAAACTACACTTACATATCGAGGATAAAATAAAATAACAAGAAAAAAGCTTCAAAACGATGCTTGACATCTTACTATTCTACCCCTTATATCCGCAAAAGATGAAATAGTTTACAGTAATATATCTGTTTTGGCGGAGTAGCTCAGTAGGTTAGAGCAGAGGAATCATAATCCTTGTGTCGGGGGTTCAAATCCCTCCTCCGCTACCATTGTAGCTAGCCAGCAGGTTTTGTATATTTTTGTAGCTTGTGTAGCTAGTGTAGCTTGCCAGCGGTTTTTGTATATTTTGCCACTAGGTTTTGTACCAATTTATTTTTTCTCAAAGAGTTTTTAAGGGGTTCTCAAAGGGTCTTCAAATGCTTTTCAAAGGGTATTTAAAGCTCTCTTTAACGCATTTTTCTGCTCCTATTTTTCCAAATCACTAAAGCGTGTAAAATCGGATTGAAAGGCAAGGGGAACGATTCCTGTCGGACCATGGCGTTGTTTTGCTATAATAACCTCGGCTTTACCCTTGGCTTGCTCCATTGCATCTTGCCATTTGCTATACTCAGCGGTGCCTTCTTTGGGTCCTTCATTTTTGAGATAGTATTCTTCACGATAAACGAACAGAACAATGTCGGCATCTTGCTCGATTGAACCAGATTCACGTAAATCGGAGAGTTGTGGACGTTTATCGGTTCGGTTTTCAACTTGACGCGAAAGTTGTGACAGAGCAATGATGGGAATATTGAGTTCTTTTGCAAGTGCTTTTAATCCGGTGGTAATGGCTGTAATTTCTTGAACGCGATTTTCTAATGAACGCTTTGAACCGCTTGTCATGAGTTGGATATAATCGATAATCAAGACATCTAGACCATGTTGTCGTTTAAGACGCCTTGC
>NZ_JBHIRD010000005.1:0-124834 GCF_042196905.1 Bartonella sp. AA89HNZF | reverse complement strand
CCTATTGTTACCTCCCCTTGGGCGCCAAGAGCAACATTACCCTTGGCATCTATATCGGAAGCAGCAATATGGATATCTTTTCCAGAGAGAACAGTGGTCTCTTTTCCAGAACTTAAATGAGAGCCATTGTGTAAAGCAACATGAGATGTTTCACTCCCATTCTGATTGTCCATACTGTTGCGTGTGGCATCAATCGAAACATTCTTCTCAGCTTGCAAGAGCAAGTTTATCCGTTGTTTGAACATCAGAGCCTAAGATATTCAAATCTTTTCCAGATACATAAGTGGGATTGATATACTTTGAAAAATATTTCTTTAAAACAAATGTGTGAATACACAACAACAAATGTATTCCGTTGGGGCGTTCTGTTTTGCATGAGGAGTATAATCCCATAAAAAGAATGCAATAAACAAAAACGTAAGATAATGCGTCATCTTCATTTTCATTATTTAAAAGACATTACTCTAAATGCTTTTGAAAATCGTAAAGCTAAATTAAAAGAAGATGATAAAGTTGGAAACTAGTTTTTCTCTTTGTAACTTTATATTCTTCCCCAATGAGGCTGTATTCCCGTTTCAGAACTTACTCCAACAGATGTAGTACGCTCGTTCTAATCTGGTATATAAAAGTAGACTAAAGTTCGTCACTGGTTATGATCTTTTCCTATTTCTGAGATTAATTAAATACTTTCCACTTAGGCGTAAAATGATAGCCGTGATATAAAATTTTATGTAATCAGTAGCTATAAAATCCATATATACCACCAATTCGCCCTCTATAATATAAAACTTTCTTCTTTAAAGTCTTATAGCACAAAATGATACAAATAAAAAATAGAAGATTAAGAGAGATTAAAATAGAGGGCTAATAAAATAAAAGCCCCGTTAAACGAGGCCTTCGTATTTTTTTGTGCTTATAATTTTATTTTTAGGAAATTAGAATTTGTAAGCGACGCCTACACGGAAATCATTGGTTTTGTAATTGAATTCACGTGTATCGTTGGCGAATTTCTTTTTACCAAAATCGGAGTAACGGTATTCTGCACGTAAAAGAACGTTGTCTGTCATTGCAAAATCAACTCCACCACCAATAGTAAAACCAACCATTGTCTTCGTTTCATCAGCCCAAGCACCACCCGTCAAATCTACGCTTTGCTTATTCTCTGCATTAACATTTTTATCCCCGCCAGCATTCTGCTCAACTTTAGCTCTCTCTCCTTTTCCTGCAACTGACTGAATGCCCTGTACCTGCGCATAGGCAATACCACCAGCAACATAAGGCATAATACGGTCAACAGCAGCAAAACCGATACGAACGCGTGTAGCACCAGACCATTTTTCTTTATAACTGTGCTTTTCCGTTACCTTGTCACCTATTTCAAACCGTTGCTGATCTTTTAATTCAACCTTAGCTTTTTCAAGGGCATTATTAAAAAATGCCACATCTTCTTTAGTAAGAGTCAATTCACGGGCTGTTTTTGATTCTTCACGGTCTGCCCAAACTGCATCGGTTTCAACGCCGAGAATGAGACCATTTCCAAGATCTACGTTAGATCCGGCATAAATCCCACCCATGAAACCTGAAGGACTAGGTGTGTTATCTTTTTTGACAAGTTCTTTATCTTCTCCTGGAATAGTTACTTTAGTTTTACTCGAAAAGTTACCAACTTGACCACCAAGATAAAAGCCTGTCCAAGAAAACGAAGGGGCTGCTGCGATAACTGCTGGGGTTGTTTCACGAGGGATGATAACATCAGCAGCTTGTGCTGCAGAAGCTGAAATTAAAGCAGCAATAGAAGTTGCTATTAAAGATTTTGTATTCATAATTTTGCTCCTAAATTAACTATAAAACGACCTTACAAGATTATAAATAGAAAAGCTGTAGTAAAAATGTCACAATCATACAAATAAAAATCCCAGAAAACAGCGCTTTTGTAAAAGTCAATATCTTTTGGAAATTTAATTTTTTATTAATACTTTGTATTCATAATTGCACTTTTGATGAAATTAGAACTTGTAAGCGACACCTACACGAAAGTCATTGGTTGTATAGCCTAGTTTATTCTTTGCAAATTGCTTCTTACGAAAGTCTGAGTAATGGTGCTCTGCACGCAACAGAACATTGTCTGTCATTGCAAAGTCAACACCTAAAGTGAAACTAACCAGTATCTTTGTCTTCATCATGCAAATTAGCAGAAGCGATCACTTGACCAGTATTATCAGCCAGCCTCTTTTTTCACTTCAATTGCGGAAATGCCCTACATTTGCGTATAAGCAATACCATCAGCAAAATAAGGTATTATACGATTAGCAACTACAAAACTAATACGGGCCCATGTTAAACTAGACCATTTTTCTTCTTCAGTAAAAATTATAAACCATTGTATCATCATCGTGAAGCTTTTCTGCATCAGCCAAAGTAACGCTAGCATTTATAAGATTTTGGCTAAGTTTTTATATCTCATACGCCTCAAGATCCTCTAAGTACGTTTTTGTGTTTCCACGTTCATGCCCAGACTGCATCTGTTACAACACCTAAGATGAAGACATTTCCAAGATCAAAGTTAGATCCTGTATAAAAACCGCCAATCAAACCTGAAAGTTTAGGCAATCCATATTTGTATGGAGTTTTTTTTATCTCTAAATCAAATAGATCAACTTGGCTTGAAAAGTTGCCAACTTGACCACCGATATAAAACCCTGTTCAAAAAAAGTAGGAGCAGCAATACCTGTTGGAGCTACTTCACCAAGAATGATAGCATTAGTAGCTTGTGTCGCAAAGTTGTAGTTATCATGATAACAGAAATTATGATTAAAGATTTTATATTCGTAAACTTTGCTCCTAATTTATTAACGAAAGACGAACCCAATATAAAATAATTTCATAACTTCACTTCGTACAAGAGATTGTAAGTTATAAATATATGCATAAGATATTGATTTTACACCGTAGTTATTGTCTCTTGTTTATGAAAATCTTTTTAAGAAAATCCGAATAATATCTTTTAAATCCCTAACAAATATAGGGTATGTGATAATATAGCAATAGAAAAATAACAGAGGCTCCGTCTTCGACAGAGCCTCATGATTTTTCATTTTGTCTTCATCATTTCGTTTTTACGAAATTAGAATTTGTAAGCAACACCTACACGGAAATCATTGGTTTTGTAAGCTATTTTATTCCCATCCTTTACAAATGCTTTTTTACCAAAGTCTGAGTAACGGTATTCTGCACGCAACAAAACATTGTCTGTCATTGCGAAATCAACACCACCACCTACAGTGAAACCAACCATCGTTTTTGTTTCATCAAACATTTTAGCAGAAGCGATTTCAGCACCTTCAGCTGTCGCTGCCTTAAGAGAATCGACCACTTGCAGCTGCGTATAAGCAATACCACCAGCGAAATAAGGCATAATGCGATCAACTGCTGTAAAACCGATACGAACGCGTGTTGCACCAGACCATTTTTCTTTTAAAGAGGTGCTATCTATCCGTTTGTCAGTCGCTGCGATACCAGCAATAGTTTTTCCTGTAGCAGGTGTAGCTTTCGCTGCTATAAGCTCAGCTTTGAAACCGTCAAGGCCAATTTCCCCAATGGTTTCTGAATGCGCTTTTGAATCTTCGCGGCCTGCCCAGACTGCATCGGTTTCAACACCTAGAATGAGGCCATTACCAAGATCTACGTTGGAGCCTACATAAATACCACCCATGAAACCGGAAGGCTTAGGTGTCCAATCTTTATCTGTAAGTTTCTTTTTTGTTTCTGAATCATATACATCAACTTTACCTGAAAAGTTGCCAACTTGACCACCGATATAAAAGCCTGTCCAAGAAAATGAAGGGGCTGCGATAACTGCTGGGGCTGTTTCACGAGGGATGACAACATCAGCAGCTTGTGCTGCAGAAGCAGCCGCCATAGCGATAACAGAAGTTGTTACTAAAGATTTTATATTCATAAACTTTGCTCCTAATTTATTTATGAGCACAGTGCTACAAGATTACAGAAAGAAAAGCTGTAGTAAAAATGATACAGTTACAGAAAATGGAGGGCTTATCCCAGAAAAAAATGCTTCATAGCTTGATTTTGTACGAGAAATCGTAAGCTGTATAATGTAATAACTTATTGATTTTAAATATAATTATTGTTTATTGCTTATGAATAATATTTTTTTAAAACCTGAAGAATATCTTTTCATATCCACAATAAATTATGTGTTGTGTGATAATATAGCAACAGAAAATAACAGAGGCTCTGTCAAAGACGGAGCCTCTTCGTTATTCAACTTACCATCTGTTAAAATTTGTAAGCAACACCTACACGAAAATCATTGGTTTTGTAAGAAGTCTCATATTTATCATTTGAGAATTTCTTTTTACCAAAATCTGAGTAACGATATTCCGCACGTACAATAATATTATTGGTCATTGCTAAATCAACACCAGCACCAAGGGTGTAACCAACAAGGGTCTTTGTTTCATCAGACAGAGTACCAGAAGCGATTACTTTGTCTGAATCTTTATCTGTTATTGAAATCAACGCACTATCTTGAAGCTGTGTATAAGCGATACCACCAGCAACATAAGGCATAATGCGTTCAGCTGCAAAACCAATACGCACGCGCGTTGCACCAGCCCACTTTTCTTTAAAAGTGAAACTGTGGGTTCGTTTAGCGCCAGGTTTAAGCGCATCTTTACCAATATTAATTGCAGCGTCTTTTAATACCTTGTTAATATAATTGATGTGTTCTGGGGCAATGACATATGTTTTTCCTGTCTTCGTATCATCTTTATTAGACCACATGATATCTGTATCAACACCTAGAATAAGGCCATTACCAAGATCAACGTTGGAACCTGCGTAAAGACCACCCATAAAACCAGAGAGTTTAGGCAAAAGGTCATCAGGCACTGGAATCTTTTTTCCGTTACTGAGAATATCCATTTTCGTTTTACCCGAAAAACCACCAATCTGGCCCCCAACATAAAAACCTGTCCAAGAAAAAGTTGGAGCAACAATAACGGGAGCAACAGGTGTTGGACTTGGGGGAACAATAACATCTGCTGCTTGTGCTGCTGAAGCTGAAACAAAAGCGAAAGCAGAAGCTGTTATTAACCATTTCATATTCATATTTTCTCTCCATAGCTGAATATTTATTTGAACACGCCATTTCATATAGAGCTCCATCTTCAGATATCTGTAGCAAAAATGATACACTTATAAAAAAAACAAAAAGCCAATCAAAGCACCCTTAATTGCTTGATCTGTAATAAATAAGAACTAAACTATGCCACTGCATAAATGATTTTCTCTTGTCACATTTGCTCTCCTTTATAAATTTTGCAAAAAATTGCGTCACAGAACCCTCCGTGTAAAGCATGTACTATGGCTATGAAAGATTGTCTTTTATAGCTCACCTGCACTATTGAAGATGCTCTCATTTATATTAAAATAACGAAAACCATTCCCCTGCACATCACAAAAGAGCAAATGTATGTCGATAAATAAAACTATTAAAGGCTAAAAATGCCACCTATGAATACTCTCAATATCAAAAATAGCGAGAACTGTTAAAATATTGAGAACAGCCAAATGCAACCGTTCTATTTAAATTCATACAAACAACGTTTTTAGCTTCACCCTTCGCATGACAAAAATGCAAATAGCTCTCTAATTGTTTTTTCATCATTGTAAAGAATGCTTGTACCGCACAAAACAAGATCTCCACTACCCTATGGACTGCAACAAAATTACATGCAATTTCATCACACATGCTCTTTGTTTTAATTAGGCATTTATTATTTTTTGAAATACTTACGCTTCTGCTTAACTTTCTAGAAAATCTTTTCCAGAACTTCAGCATTATTTGTAGGCTATCATTTCATACTTCTTTACAAGACTAAATTGAAAAAAATGCCTAAAGACAGACAACCGGTATGATAAACATTAAAACTTATATAGAAATATCCTTAGAGCTGAAAAAATGAGAAATCTTTCTTAAAGTTTTCAAACCACACCTTGCTTTAAAAATCATGAATTTGGCAGAAAAAATATCTGATATTTTGAATCATAGACAAATGAATATTTCATATCTGTAGTCGAAGCATACCATCAAAGATCAAAAGTTTAACATTTTTGTTTTTTCACTTGATTTTGATGAAGTATCCTCTCAAATCCTCTCTGCAAACAGCTTAGTTTCTTGTCGAAAGAATTTTTCTTAGCTCCTTCCCCATGTGATTCACTTAACTAAATGCTCCCTCTGGACAAGCCCTATTCTAAAAACACTCTTATCAAGGAGTTTGATATGCACTGTATAGTCACGCTTAAAATGACAGTATTTACAGCATAATAGCGCAACCCAAAATCCGGAGGCTATATTTATCCAAATCCATGAATTTTGTAACGAGCGATTGCCATTATATAGAGTATTCTTGCACCGAAATCCACTTCCCCATATCTTTTCCAAATAGTACTCTTCCCCCCTCCGTACACAATTATAATACCCTTTGCGAACAACTGCTCCTCCACTTTTCAAATGATAAAAAATATCTCCTCTCTTCAATTCCCGATCATACGTTAGACCTCTTGATGCTGTTTTTTTTACTTTTTAATAACTCATTGGACTTCGTCTAAATAAGTCTGGTCGTCTTCCTTTCCCTAATCCTTTTTTAGGATAATGACCTCTTTTTTTACCAGAATGTAACACAGGGACTAACTTAGCTGCTGTTATGCATTGGTTGTTATTCGTGCAAGAAAGTTCCATTTGAACAACTTCAGAGAAGATCTTGCTCAATTGTTCACTAGAAAAAAGATCTCTAGGAGGAACAATCGTAGATATGTCCTGTATTAACTTTTGAGAAGACAAGAAAGAAGCACCCTGAGCTACAGAGATTGAAGCAAACGTAGCAAAAGTTGTCATAAAATATTTTATGTTCATAAATTTAACCTCGTAGAAATATCCATAATGGATTTTACCTAGTGTCTTTATTGCAAATTTCCAAAAAAAATAGCATGTTTATAGATAAAAAGTGAGAATCCTCAAAAAACAAAGCTTTGAAACATTTTAATTTTAAAATAAATGCAAATTGCCCCACTTTACAAACATAGAAATCACTTGTTTGGCAATGCATAAAAGCACAAAATATCGTCTAGGGAGAATAAAATACACAAATGTCATATCAACATATTGATTTATAATTCCCCCCTATCGAATGAGCGCTCTCAGTATCATAAGATTATCTTATTTTAAATTCGCTCATGATACATTAAGCAAAATTATTCGCTTACATGTCATAAATGAGGTTGATATATGGATAAGACTCTTGAAAAAAGAAGTTTTATCTTATGAGGCCATTTAAACGCAAAAGTTATTATAACATTTTAATTTGGTAAAAGCATATTCCTTGCTAATTTGTTTCTAGGTGTCGTTCTTTGCATTGTTCAGTATAATCATGGTTGTCTTTATATATTAATCATATAACATATTTATTTATAATGATAATATATCGTTATCCAGATTAAATTAGAACTCCGAATACCATAAAAACCCTTTCATTCCAAATCTTCCTCATGTTGAATCAACCAAAACCATTTGTTTGTACATTACAAGTGGGGAAGCCTATGTGGAGTGAAACTGTACAATAAAGGACTAAAAATGCCTTTTATGAATCGTCTCTAGTGCCAAGGGTTATCGCAAAATTGGGTGTTGGCAAAATGTGTGATAGTAGCAGCTTGTTAACTCTATAAGCGTAAGATGGTAGTGTTCAATAGATTTTATATTGGTATTGGAGGCTTTATCGTTATACCATTCATAAGCGCCGCCGTAAAATGGACTTTGGTGCTGGTTTCTTTAAAAAAGCACATGAATTAGCAACACAAACATATTCCGTTTAGGGCGTTCTGTTTTACACGAAAAACGTAAATCCATTAAAAATATGAGAAACAAAAGCATGAGGCAATGCGTAATCTCTATTATTTAACAGACATTGCTTTAAATACTTTTGAAAGTCGTAAAGCAGAATTAAAAATGATGGTAAAGATGAGATTTGGTTTTTACATTTACACATTCATATTCTCCCCCAATTAGGCTGTATACCGGTTGCAGAGATTTAAGTCTTCCAACCTACCGTATATTTCCAGCCTCTCCTCAAAATTGCTTTGTTTCAAATAAAAGCTGTTACAAAAATAAAAAATATGAATGCAAAAGTACTTTTATTGCCTAAATTTCAAATGAAATAGCACTTAAGAATTTATTATAATTCTTATCAGAAAAGATGAGAGGATAAAATGCCCATAATGTACAAACATTTTGCCCTCTCACATCAATAATTAACTCCATTTAAAAGCCAATTTTAAAGTTAGCTATGCGCAAAAATATCAACTTCCGCCCATCCTAAAAGATCAAGCCTAGCTCTCATAGGCAAAAATTGAAAGCATGCCTTGGCAACATTTTCTCGCTCTTCACGTCTTAAACGTTCTTCAAATATAACCTTTAAACGATGCAAATATAACACATCCGACGCAGCATATTCAATTTGTGCCTGTGATAACGTTTCTGCTGCCCAATCGGAAGATTGTTGCTGTTTAGAAATATTCACATTCAGCAATTCATTACAAACTTCTTTTAAGCCATGACGATCCGTATAAGTACGCGTGAGTCTAGAAGCAATTTTTGTACAAAAAACAGCTTCTGGCATAACACCAAATGTATGCGCTAAAATAGCAAGATCAAAACGCCCAAAATGAAATATTTTGGTAACCGCGTTATCTTCAAGAAGCTTGACCAAATTAGATGCACTCTTTTGTCCTTTAGCAATTTGTATAATATCAGCAGTACCATCTCCGGAAGAAAGCTGCACAACACATAAACGATCACGATGCGGTTGTAAGCCTAAAGTTTCGGTATCAATCGCAATAGCATCAGTTTTATAATTGTCTAAGTTTGGTAAATCACCTTGATGAACACGAATCTCAGCCATTTACCCTCCTATTTGCTAAAGCTGCAAGAATACGCGCCCAAGACCGCTGCCCCTTATGAAACGATTTTAAATTATACTTTTCATTGGGAGAATGAATACGATCATTATATAATGCAAATCCAACCAGAACAGATTCCATATCAAGAATTGACTGAAAATCTCCCACAACCGGAATTGATCCCCCCATAGCATCGAGTATAGCAGGATTGCTCCATTCTTGCGACAAAGCTTCTTTTGCGGCCTTGATAAAAGGTGAATCATAAGGAATTTGAATTGCAGAAGAACCACCATGCCCCTTAAATTCAACAGTACAATCAGCAGGAATAAGACCGCACACATAATGACGGAAAGCTTGGCGTATCTTCTCTGGATCTTGCTTATGCACTAAACGAAAAGATACTTTCGCATTCGCTTGAGAAGCAATAACTGTTTTTATTCCTTCTCCTTCATAACCACCACTAATCCCGTTAATTTCTGCTGTAGGACGCGCCCATACAAGTTCTAAAATGCTCCGTCCTTTTTCACCAGCAGGAATGGAAAGTCCTATAGGACCAAGAAAATTTTCAGCAGTACAATTCAGGGCATTCCATGATTGCAAAATCTGTGAAGGTGTTTCTTCAACTCCATCATAAAAACCTGGAAGCGTTACACGACCATTGTCATCATGAAGTCCTGCTAAGATTTTTGTTAAAATATGAATAGGGTTAGCAGCTACCCCTCCATAAGCACCAGAGTGCAAGTCACGATCGGCTGCTGTAATCGTAACCTCTTCTCCTAAAATACCCCGAAGAGCAATACAAACAGATGGTGTATCGGCATCCCACATTGCTGTATCACAAACCAATGCACAATCAGCCTTAAGTTCATCCCTATTTTCTTTTAAAAAAGGAACAAGAGAAGGAGAACCACTTTCTTCTTCTCCCTCAAATAAAACAGTAACCTTAATGGGAAGTTGCCCCGTTTCTTTCTTAAATGCACGACATGCCTCAACAAAGGTCATGAGCTGACCTTTGTCATCAGAAGCGCCACGAGCACAAATAACTTTTTCTCCATCTTTTTCCTTTAATGAAGGATTAAATGGATCATCTTCCCATAAATTTAATGGATCAACAGGTTGAACATCATAATGTCCATAAAATAACACATGCAGACAATCATCTGAAGGCCCTGGATGATGTCCAACAACCATTGGATGACCTAGTGTATCACGCCGTGAAGCCTCAAAACCTATTGTTTTTAAATCTTCTACCAACCAATCAGCTGCTTTACGACATTCATCCTTATAAGCCAAGTCTGTAGAAATCGATTGGAAACGTAAAAGAGAAAAAAGGCGTTCAAGGCTCTTTCCTATATTCTCATCAAGATGTGTTAATACTTTATTCAACATAAAAAAACCTCTCAAGCCTCGTATATTCATATAATTGTAAGAACCTGACTTTAAGCCTCTTGTAGGATTTTGCAAGACACCTTATTCATTTTTGACACTGTGAGCAGTAAAAACTTGAACGCCCAGCCTGTAAAATACGTATAATAGGCGTTCCACATTCCAAACATTCCTTGCCTTCTCGTCCATAAACTGAAAAAGCGTGTTGAAAATAACCAAGTGAACCATCTATATGCATATAATCACGTAAAGAAGAGCCACCGGACAAAATGGCTTCAGAAATCACATTGCGTATATTTTGTGCTAAAGAATCTGCAAATTCACGTGCACGTGTCGTTTTTGATGCCAATGTAAATGCACTACGTTGTGGAGATAAACGACTCCGCCAAAGTGCTTCGCAAACATAAATATTCCCAAGACCCGAAACAATAGACTGATCAAGTAAAACGCCCTTGAGAGACATTTTTTTATTAACAAAAGCCTTTTGTAAATAACGACCAGAAAACGAATTACTCATAGGTTCAAGCCCTAGCTTATTTAAAAGCGGATGTTCATAAAGCTTGTCCGTATCGACTAAAAGCATAAACCCAAAGCGACGCACATCATTATAAATAAGATGATAAAATTCACCATCCCTTGTCTGAATATCCATGATAAAATGGTCATGCTTAACCAATTTATTTCTCGTTGAAAAAGCTTTTCTCAAAATGTCATTTTCTATACGCCATGAACCAGACATTCCTAAATGGCTTAAAATCGTTTCATTATGAGAAAGATGAAATAATAAATATTTCGCACGTCGACCAAGTTCTATAATTTCTCTGCCGATAAGGCGCTCAGAAAACGCCTCAGGAAAAGGAAAACGCAAATCTCTACGATTAAGTTTGACAGATACTATCTTTGCATCAGTTACAACGGACTCAAGTCCACGACGAACTGTCTCTACTTCAGGAAGCTCAGGCATTACTCTTCTTTAATAATTATACACTTTCCAATCGTATGACTGATAAATTGGCTTCTTCCCCCCCCTCCTCAAAGAACGAAGACTTCCTCTACATCTACTAAACAAATTCTTGATGAGTGGATTTTACTTGGCTTTCTACTCATGTGAGTCATTTAACTAAAGGCTTTATGGCCAAACCCTGCCTTGAATATATACCACACACTCTAAAATACTTAGCGTATCAATGAGACTTGCATACCACCCCACCTTAAATGACAGTGTTTTACGGCATTACAGAATTAAGTCCATTCACCCTTACGAAATACAGGAACTCTTACACCATCTTGGGTAATGCCATCTATGTCAATTTCACCAGAACCAATCATCCAGTCAATATGAATGACACTTTTATTTCCACCACGTGCTGCAATCTCTTCTGACGTCAATGATGCCCCATCTAAAAAGCATTTGGAATAACACTGCCCTAAAGCAATATGACATGCAGCATTTTCATCAAATAAGGTATTATAAAAAAGGAGGTCACTCTTAGAAATTGGTGAAGAATGGGGCACAAGAGCAACTTCACCTAAGCGACTAGCCCCTTCATCACTTTGCAAAACCTGTTGCAAAACTTCCTGACCTGTTGATGCACGAGCCTCAACAATACGCCCTGCTTCAAAACGTACTTCAATATTATCAACCAGAGTTCCTTGATAGGAAAGGGGCTTTGTTGAGCGAACGAAACCTTCAACCTTATGAGCATGAGGAGTCGTGAAAACTTCTTCTGTCGGAATATTCGGATTGCAAACAACACCATTTTGAGCTGCAGATGCACCACCATGCCATTCATGATCATCTGCCAAACCAACTGTTAAATCGGTACCTGGTCCTGTAAAATGCAAAGCAGAGAAACGCTGCTCATTAAGCCAAGATGACCGTTGTTTCAAAGCTGCATTATGGACACTCCATGCATGCACTGGGTCCTCATCTGTAACCCGTGAAGCAGCAAAAATTGCATTTGCTAATTTCTTAATCGCCTCATTAAGTGGTAAAGAAGGAAACATCGCCTCAGCCCATCCTGCTGTTGGATATGCAACAATCGACCAATTCATAGCAAAATTAGATATTTTTTTAAGAGCAGGCTGGTAAGCTAACGAAGTCGCCTTATTCAAACGCGCAACCTTGTCAAAATCTTGATTGGACAAAAGCAAAGGATTATCACCAACAATCGCTAAACGTGCTGCCCCATTTTCATAAGCCTTCGCCATTCCCTCATAGAGCCAAGAAGGAGCACAATCAAAACTAGCCGTATGAGCATTTTCAAAACGTGTAAGTGATAACATATCATCACTAAAAATTGGTGTAATGACACCAGCACCAATTTTATAAGCATGATATGCGATACGCCGAACAAAAGGGAGGGCTGAAACTGGAGCAGTTAAAACAAGATCCTGCCCCTCTTGTAAATTCAACCCCACTTTCACTGTAATTTCTGCAAGACGATTAAGCATTTCAGGCGAAATTGTCTCATGAATATCAAAGTACATTACCAATACCCTTCTTTAAATAGAATGCGTTCTTTATGTCGTCATATTATAAATTGTTATTTAATATCTTTTGAATTTACTTTCTCCACGTATAATTATGGATATCATGATCGCTAAAGAGTTCACTTAATTCATAAACTGCAATGGATTGTAAAAACACTTCCTTGGTCGTGCAAAAATTATCGGTTTGTGTACCGTTTTTCTAACATTGCAACAATTGCATTTAACTGATCTGATGAAGGTAACGCCATAATCGGTTTATTTTCTTCTTTCCTAGCTAGATGTTGAGGCGCATAGGCGGGAATGGGAACTTTATCAAGCTGTACCATCGCAAAAGACGTAGGATGGTCCGTCTTGGACTGTGCTACCTGTGTAGAAGAAGATATACTCTTTTCTGTTCTTATTCCTCTACTTTCTAAACTTTCATCCACAAAGCTTGGCGTATTACCAGAACGTTCTTGGGCAAACGCATAAGCAACATCATAAGGGCGATTATTTGTAGGAATTTGAAGTGATCCATCACGCGATCGTTTTTCATAAAAAGCATTTCCCCCTGCAACATGAACATAGTGCATGTTTTTATACGGAAAAGACAAACCAGCGGTATGAAAAAACTTAGCGTGTTTAACTTTCTTATCTCGTTCACCCCGTAAAACGGCATCAGCCGCTTCTCTTACACGAGCAACAGATGCTTTCTCCGTCATAGGACGTGTTAAAACACCAGGAGCAAACTGCTTATATTGACCAACAACACCACAAATCGTCTTAGGATAGGCGGTTGAATTAACACGATTCATAACAACCGTCCCAACGGCAATCATTCCTTCACGGCTTGTGCGATTTGATTCAAAATACATCGCTCGCATAAGGCATTGACGCTCTGTCAATGGATACGTAACCGTTTTTGTCTTATTATTTATTTTTCCAGTATCTAAATGATTTGAAGCACATCCCACAATAACTAACGGCGCTACACAACAGGTAACAAAAACATTCCAACGATTTTTTTTCATCTTATGCAACACATTCCTATAATCTCTAAGCTATTCAAATTTTGAAATGAGCTTTAAATGTATCTCTCAATAAAGTACATAGCTAATTGTTACCACTCAGTAAAACTTTAATACAAGAGGTAATCAAAAAGTATCTATGCAAAATAAAAAATAAAAAACTCTTAATTTACAGATCGATATTGTTATTCTTCACGATTCAATATAGGCCATAATAACCCAGACGTTTCAATTACAATACAATAACACTATCCACTTCTTCTACATACGAAAAAAATAATACAGATATCCCCTTTGAATATAAAATTTTAACAAAATGATCTGAAAGGAAATTCCCCTAGAAAACTCCCCTCCAGCCACAGTGTGAATGATGGTATCATTCAATATACAAATATGTCAAATCAAGAGTTAGAAATCTGCCATGCTTCTCTGAAAAAACTCTTTGTTACTTCTTTGTGCTTTTCCATAAGATGGTTATCTTATTCTTTCTATAGCTGCACTCTAAGAAAATACTCATATATCTACAAACTTATTTTATACATATAAGAAAAATTTTAATCTATTTTCTTCTCACCTACCCCAACTTTATAAGTAAGATCATCGCGAGGACGATCAGAAGACATATGATAACCCGTTATGATATAATGCAACATTTCAGCAATATTGGTAACATGATCACCAATTCGTTCAATGTTTTTTAAACAAAACAGTAAGTGCGTACAAACCGTAATATTGCGCATATCTTCCATCATATACGTCAAAAGTTCACGAAAAAGAGAAGTATACAAAGCATCAATCTTCTCATCACGCTCCCGCACAGCGTCAATACGCTCTAATAAGCGACTCGTATAAGCATTTAACACTTCTTTTAATTGATTGAGCGCTAAAGCTGTAATTGTTTCAAGTCCATGATAAAAGGATGCAGATTGACGTATTTCTGAAAGTGCAACAGTCCTCTTAGCAATGTTTTTGGCCATATCCCCAATCCGCTCAAGATCAGAAGAAATACGAATGGCTCCAATAATTTCACGCAAATCAACAGCCATCGGCTGGCGTTTGCATATAATAGCAACCGCTTTTTCATCAATGTCACGTTCTGCTTCATCTAAAAACACATCATCGGCAATCACTGTCGTTGCAAGTTGAAGATCACTACACACAACCGATGCGACAGAACGTTCAATCATCCTTTCTGCATGGCTCCCCATTTCTGTAATCCTTACTCTTAAATATTTTAGTTCTGCATCATAAGAACGGACAGTATGTTTCATAGACATATCTTACACTCCTCAATTCACCTATCCAAAACGCCCCGTAATATAATCTTGCGTCCGTTGCTCTTTTGGTGAAGTAAAGATCATTTCAGTTGCACCAACTTCTACCAAATGCCCTAAATGAAACATAGCCGTATATTGAGAAACACGTGCGGCCTGTTGCATGGAATGTGTTACAATAACAATTGTATAATTTTGCCGTAACGCATCGATAAGCTCTTCAATCCGTGCTGTCGCAATGGGATCAAGAGCTGAACAAGGCTCATCCATCAAAATAACTTCAGGACTAACCGCAATAGCACGTGCAATACACAAACGCTGTTGTTGTCCCCCTGATAAACTTGTTCCAAGATCATGAAGACGGTCTTTTACTTCTTCAAACAAACCTGCCTGCCTCAAACTCTTTTCAACCACATCATGCAATTCAGAGCGTGTTTTAACCAAACCATGAATGCGTGGACCATACGCAACATTCTCAAATATAGATTTTGGAAAAGGGCTGGGCTTTTGAAAAACCATTCCAACACGAGCGCGCAATTCTACAACATCAATCCGTGTGTCATAAATATTCTCCCCATCTAAGGTAATAAGACCAGTTGTTTTAGCGCCTTCAATTGTATCATTCATACGGTTAAAACAACGCAAAAAAGTTGACTTCCCGCATCCTGATGGACCAATCAAAGCAGTTACTTGATGTTCAGGAATATCAAGTGTAATACCATGGAGTGCCTCTTTGTCTCCATAAGAAACCTTCACATCCTGACCACGCATTTTAATCTTCATTACAAAAACTCACCTTACAAAAATCTTATCGAAATTGTTATTTTATTAAAATTATTGGCGGCGTTCAAATCGTCGACGTAAAAAAACCGCAGAAATATTCATGATCGCAAGAAAAATCATTAATACAATAATAGCCCCTGACGTCTTTTCAACAAAAGCGCGCTCTGCTTCACCAGCCCACATAAAAATTTGAACAGGCAACGCTGTTGCTGGATCCATGGGAGTCGTAGGAATATTAACAACAAAAGCAACCATTCCAATCAAAAGCAAAGGCGCAGTTTCACCCAAAGCCTGAGCTACTCCAATAATTGTACCTGTCAAAATACCAGGCGCGGCTAAAGGAATAACATGATGAAAAATCATTTGTGTTTTTGATGCCCCCAACCCTAAAGCTGCTGCACGAATAGAGAGAGGAACAGCACGCAAAGCAGAACGTGTTGCAATAATAATCGTGGGGAGAGTCATGAGCGCTAAAACAAGCCCCCCAACAAAAGAAGCGGAACGTGGTAATCCCAAAAAATTAATAAAAACCGCGAGTCCTAAAAGACCAAAGACAATCGAAGGAACAGCTGCAAGATTATTGATATTAACTTCGATAAAATCTGTAAATTTATTTTTACGTGCATATTCTTCCAAATAAAGAGCCGTTGCTATGCCTATCGGAAGTGAAACCAATAAAACAATGCCTATCATATAAAGAGAACCAATAATCGCAACCCCTAACCCAGCAGTCTCAGGACGACTTGAAGCGCCAAGTGTAAAAAAACCAACATTAAATGTTTTATAAAGCGTACCATCATGCGCTAAACGCTTTATCCATTCTATTTGCCGATTAGAAACTTTACGGTTTTTTTCTGCTACATGCAGATCAATCTGCCCCTTATAAGCAGAATCGATATCCGCAGCTGCCAAAACTTTGATTTTTTGCATTGTGCCAATCAGTCTTGGATTCTTTGTCACCATTTCACGGAGTTGAACACGTACACCACTTGAAAACATACGGCTAACATCCCGCAGAGAGGCTCGATCATTTTGATCGATATCAAGTTTCTTGGCTAACGCATTGCGTACAAGAATTGGATAATTCGCCATTATGAGGACCTGTGGATTTGTTTTATGTTGACCACCTGGATCAATAATCTTTTCATCCAAATAAATCGATAATGTCATTTGACTCTGCAAAAAGGCTGTATAACCTTGACTAATGATAGACCATAAAAGCGCAAATAAAAAAAACAAACCAATAAAAATGGCAATCAAACCATAGGCACGAAAACGACGTTCAGCCCAATACCGACGTTTGAGGCTAATATTGCGACGAGGCAAAAGAATTTTTTCATTCATTCATATTGTTCCCGATATTTACGCACAATATAAAGAGCTAGAATATTCATCAAAAGTGTCATGACAAAGAGTGTCATTCCTAATGCAAAAGCCACCAAAGTTTGTGGAGAGTTAAACTCAAAATCACCAGTCAATTGATTAACAATCTTAACTGTCATCGTCGTCATTGCTTCGAAAGGATTGAGTGTTAAGTTTGCAGCAACACCCGCCGCCAAAACCACAATCATTGTTTCACCAATTGCACGCGATGCTGTCAATAAAATTGCTCCCATAATCCCTGGAAGCGCTGCCGGTATAACGACTTTCTTAATTGTTTCAGATTGTGTTGCTCCTAAACCATAAGAACCTTCACGTAAAATGCGTGGAACAGCTGTTATAACATCATCCGACAAAGAGGAAACAAAAGGAATCAACATAATTCCCATCACAACTCCAGCAGTCAAAACACTTTGCGCCATAATAAAACTAACCCCGTCTGAGAGAGAAGCAGAGAGATCTCGTAAAAATGGTCCTACAACCTTCAAAGCAAAAAAGCCATAAACAATCGTTGGAATGCCAGCAAGAACTTCTAACAATGGCTTCACAATTGCTCGCAATCGCGAAGAAGCATACTCGGCCATATAAAGAGCTGAAAATAATCCTATAGGTACAGCAAAAAGCATGGCAACAAATGCAATATAAAGCGTACCAGCAAGAAGTGGTATTAAACCAAATTGTCCTACTTCACCGCTTGAACCGCTCGCGGAAAAACGCGGATCCCAAACCGTTCCTAAAAAGAAATTTGAAAAAGATACAGACTGAAAAAAGCTTATTGTCTGAAAAAACATAGAAAGTGCAATGGCTATTGTCGTCAAGATAGCAACGATAGAAGCACAAACCAGTCCAATAATAATCAAAGATTCAACCTTATTACGCGCACGCTGATGAGGAGCAATTTGCATTATTCCACAGATAAAACCAAAGAATGCAATAGCAAAAAGGAAACCATAACCAATGAACTGAAGCTTTTCAGAAGAAAATACCCATGACTGTGCCATTTTGTACACATCATCCGATACTTCATCAGGTAAAACAAATCCCTTCGCGAATAATTGTGCCTGCACTGTCTTATAGGAAGCGGTAGAAAGATCCCCTTCAAAGTGATGAAGCATTTTGGCAAGACTTCGAAGAGTCTCCCAAAGTAGATCATGATTTACAGGCTCTATTATATGCGCACTATATGCCTCAAGCTCTTGAGAGGCATTATATTCTAAATAAATTGTACTCCCAGAATCCCAAAAAATTAAAAAAATAAAAGCTGGAATAACAGTAATCAAAAATGTCCACCAGCCATAATAATACGCACGAGAATGCATTTTATGTCGTCTGTATTCAAGAAAGCGTGCACGCATATAAGAAATACAAAAGCCACAAAATCCAAGAATTAATAACAGCAAAATAATGAAGGAAATGCGCATTTTATCTTTCAGTTTTTATAAAAAAATAGCACCCAAATTTCCTATCCCAGAAATCCAACAAATTTTCCCTGCAAATTATTTCAATGTCATTACTCGACCAGCAGAAAAATCAAAACGCTGTGCTTGACGTTCCTTTTCAGGAGAAACAATCAAACCATATTCAGCCAAAGGACCCTCTGGACCAATCATTTGATCAGAAAGAAAAAAATCAACATACTCTCGCAAACCTGAAATAATACCTAAATGTGCTTTCTTAATATAGAAAAAAAGTGGACGAGAAACTGGATATTGTCCACTAGAAATCGTCTCAACTGTTGGCGCAAAACCGTTAATATCGGCAACCTTTAGCCTATCAGCATTATTTTGATAAAAAGACAAACCAAAAATACCAACCCCTGTTTTATTAGAAGTTAGACGCGCAAATGTTTCAGAATAATCACCATCAATATCAACCGCTTTTCCATCCTTACGTACCGCAATACAAGCAGTGTGTATCTCCTTATCATCCATTCCTAAAGACTTCATCACCTCAACTGCCCCACTCTCTTTACACCCCTCAATAAGTAATTTTTCCTCAAAAACTTCACGTGTCCCATGCTTCTCTCCAGGAATATACGCTGCTATCGTCCAATCAGGAAGAGCACTATTAACTGTACTCCATTTCAAAAAATTATTCGGTTGCAATTTTCCGTCTATAATAATTCGAGCAGCAAGGGCTTTATAAACATCTACTGGCTGTAATTTCCAATCAGGCCCCTTAATATCTGTTGCAAAAACAATGCCATCATACCCAATACGTATTTCCTCAACATCTTTTACACCAGCATCAAAACAAGACTGTAATTCACTCGATTTCATTGCTCGCGAAGCATTAACAATATCAACAGTGTTCTCCCCAATACCACGGCAGAACTCCTTAATACCAGCTCCTGTTCCACCCGATTCGATAACAGGAACCTTAAAATGGGGATAAATTTCTCCAAATGTCTCAGCAACAATCTTTTGATAAGGTAAAACTGTAGATGAACCAGTAATCTGTATTTGATCGCGTGCATTGCCTCCATTTGCTGACAGCAGTAGCGCAAAAATCAATCCCACTCCAATTGATAATACTCTGCTCATCTATAAACTCCCTAAAAATTGAGGACAAAGCCTCTTAATTCATATCATACGGTCATTGTAGTTCACATTTGCACCATAACAAATATAAAAAAACAATATGGATCATTTTTTTAAAACCATGTTTTTATCTTCTGTCAAATAAATTCATTTGAACGCTTGAACTCAATAACATCCCAAAACAAATGAGCAACATCTGTACCGCAGAAGCGTTTAATTTCACGAATTCCCGTAGGAGACGTCACATTGATTTCTGTTATATAATCTCCAATCACATCAATCCCCACAAAAAGAAGACCTCGTTCCTTTAAGGCTGGACCAATGCGTTCACAAATCTCATAATCACGTTTTGTTAACTCAACATTTTCCGCGCGACCTCCAACATGCATATTAGAGCGCACATCTGTTTCTGTCGGAATTCGATTAATAGCTCCAACAGGTGCACCATCAAGCAAAATAATCCTTTTATCTCCTTTTCGTACTACCTCTAAATAGCGCTGAACAATAAAAGGTTCGTGATAAATTTCTGCAAACATTTCCAACAATGATGCTAAATTGCGATCATCTTGTTTTAAATAAAAAACACCAGCGCCCCCATTCCCATAAAGTGGTTTAACAATAATATCGCCAAATGTCTTTCTAAAAGCTGTTATTTCTTCAATATCTTTGGTAATTAGTGTTTCTGGCATCAAATCGGAAAATTCAGTAACAAAAATTTTTTCTGGACTGTTGCGTACCCATGCCGGATCATTCACAACAAGTGTTTTAGGATGAATACGTTCTAACAAATGAGTCGTGGTGATATAATTGAGATCAAAAGGGGGATCTTGGCGTAAAAGAACCACATCCATATCTGTTAATTCTGTGCGAACAGGCTTTTCTAATTGATAGTGGCTTCCCTCTTTATCATGTACAATCAATGGCTCTAGTCGTGCAATCACACAACCATCGCACAGAGATAAACGATCTGGTGTATAATGGAAGAGAGAATGTCCACGTTCTTGTGCTGCTAAAGCGAGTGCAAATGTCGTATCTCCTTGAATCCGAACTGTTGAAATATGATCCATCTGAATGGCAATTTTCATAAATAAATCCTCCCTATCCTAAAAGCAGACTGGTCTATGCATCATAAACTTAGTAAACAATAAAAGAACTATGACAAGAGAAAATTTATGACACAAGAAACAGATACAAAATTAAGCAACGAAGAAATCGAACGCTATGCACGCCACATCATTTTGCCTGAGATTGGTGGTGCAGGGCAACAAAAGCTAAAAAAAGCACGTGTCCTTGTTGTGGGCGCTGGTGGTCTCGGTGCTCCTGTCTTAACCTATTTGGCTGCCGCAGGTGTTGGAACCCTTGGAATTATCGATAATGACATTGTTTCACTTTCCAATTTACAACGCCAAGTTATTCATAAAACAAGTGCAATGAACAAAAGCAAAACAGACAGTGCTGAAACCACTATAAAAGCAATAAATCCCCATGTTGTAGTTGAAAAACACACCCTACGCTTAGATAACAGTAATGTGGATAAACTGCTCAATGCTTACCACATCATTGTTGATGGAAGTGATAATTTTACGACACGCTATCTTCTTGCTGATCACGCTGCCCAATGTAAAAAACCTTTAATAAGTGGTGCTGTAGAACGTTTTAATGGCTCATTAACCGTCCTTATGCCATATAAAGACAATAATCCTCACTATCGCGATTTATTTCCCACGCCTCCTGCTCCCGATACTATTCCAACATGCGCTGAAGCTGGAATTATCGGTGTTTTACCCGGTGTTATTGGGACCCTACAAGCAATGGAAGTTATTAAAATGATCACAAACATCGGAGAGCCATTAGTAGGAAAGATTCTTCTCTATAATGGATTATTAGCACAATTTAATATTATTACTTATAAACGCTCAAATTATAAAGAAAATGCCATAGTTATTAAGAAGCTTGGAGAATCTTGATGATGTTCTCTCTTCCACTAACTTTTAGCACTCTCGCAATATGTATTGAAATACTAATATTTTATCGTAAGTCATCGAAACATTGTAACCAATGAAACCTATTAAATTTATCACAAATATGGAAAACCTTTTGTGAAAAAATAATTCTCTATAATGGATTATCATCATAATTTCATGTCATCGTCTATAAATAGACAGAGACTCGTGCAAACTTAGCTCCCATCAGTATTCTTGTGTAAAAAATTTTCAACGTAGATAAAAATACAATCAACGGAACTCTATTCAACTATTTTACTAGTCACACATAAAAATTGTTTCACATGAAAGTGCTCACTTCAAACCATAACCTATAAATAATCTAAGTCATATTTTAGTGATCGGTACTATAAAAGGTCAATGATCTGTCCACACACTTCTAACCTTAAGAGAAAACGTCTATTCATCAAGCATCATAAAATGCAGCTTAGGATTATTGCACGTATAAGAACAATCAATTGTCTCAGTTCATAAGAAAAATACATGGGAATTGATGTAAAAGTACATAGGGATTGATGTGTATAGAAGGATTGAGATAAACCTCATGGAGAGCTTTAATTACATAATTATTGCATTCAGAAGCAGAAAGCAGCGGCTCATGAATTGATAATCCTTCAGCAATAATTTCACAGACAAGTATATGTAGAAAAAGTGAAGCACACAAATCTTGAAAACCAATCCACAGACGACAGTGTAAAAAGTGCATTTTTATAAAAGATCTCTTTAAAATAAGCGAGTAAATATGCAATGTTAAATGTGTTCTGTTTTGCGTGAGGGGCGTTCGCCCTAACAAAACATCAATAAGAGCTCTTTTTATAAAACTGTGAAACTAAAATTACAAAAAAAATCAGACTTCTTTCTAAAATTAACATCTATGGTATAAGTTAATTTGGCTCGTTCGCTTTATTATTATTCATTGGTAAAGGAACAGGATGATCGGATAAACTGCGTAAATAAAGCAAAAGATCAGCACGATCTTGGTCATTTTTAATTCCACGAAAAGACATAATAGTCCCAGGAAAAGCTTCACGCGGAGAACGCAGATAACGATCTAACGTTACAAAATCCCATTTTTGATCAGAGTGCGCACGCAATACCCGTGAATAAGCAAAACCTGCTGATGATGCCAAAGGGCGGTCAACAATCTCCCAGAGAACTGGACCAACACGCCCTGCTTCATTGCGTCCAGAAGTATGGCATATGGCACATTGGCGAAAAATTTTACGGCCATTTTCAAAATTGCCTTGTTGAAGTCGGCTATTTAGTGATAGGGAAACATCAGGTGCTTTTTGTTTTTCTTTAAATATATCGTTCTTGGTAACTGTATGATAATATTGAACTGATGTAGGATGATCATAAACTATATTGCTGAGTGTGGAAATTCCCACAACAATGACCAACACACATAAACAAGCAAAAACAAAATAGATAACTCTCCAGCGATTCATAAAAACTCAAATGTTCATGGTTTCATTACCATTTTTAGTATAAGCTTTTTCTTTATAACACACAACATCCTAAATGCATCACAGACGACGTTTGGAATCTTGCAATGGCTCTTGAACCAATTATTCTTATTCCTGCCCGTATGGGCTCAACCCGTCTACCTCAAAAAGCTCTCGCTGAAATCGCTGGAAAGCCGATGATTGTTCATGTCGCAGAACAAGCAAAAAAAGCCGCATTAGGTCGAACCATCGTTGCAACAGATCATAATGATATCGCTAAAGCTGTTGCAGATTATGGGCATGAATATATCATAACACGAGGTGATCATAAGTCTGGATCTGATCGTATTTATGAAGCTTTAGTACGCATTGATCCTGAACAACGCTACAACGCCATTTTAAATATACAAGGTGACCTACCAACAATCATGCCTCGTGAAATCATTCGTGCACTACGCCCTTTAGAAAATAGCTTTACTGATATTGCAACCTTGGGTGCTCAAATCATTGAAGAAAATGAAACAAGAGATCCCAATGTTGTCAAGATCATTGGGACACCGCTTTCTCAAAATCGCCTTCGTGCTCTTTATTTTACTCGCGCCACAGCACCCTATGGAGATGGTCCTCTTTATCACCATATTGGAATATACGCCTATAGGCGCGAAGCACTTGAAAAATTTGTATCATTCAAACCCTCACCACTTGAGAAACGTGAAAAACTTGAACAATTACGTGCATTAGAAAACAATATGCGTATTGATGTGGAAATAGTCGATACAATTCCCTTAGGTGTAGACACACAACATGATCTCGATAGAGTTTGTGAGATTTTAGCATGAAAATACTTAAAAAAACCAATAAAATTTCTTTCCAAGGAGAATACGGCGCTAATTCCCATATTGCTTGCTCCAATATGTTCCCCAATATGGATGCTGTTCCCTCTGCTACTTTCGAAGACGCTCTTAATTTAGTGGAAAGCGGGAAAGCTGATCTTGCTATGATCCCTATTGAAAATACTCTTGCAGGGCGCGTTGCAGACATTCATCATCTTTTACCGCAGTCGTCTCTTTATATTATTGATGAATATTTTTTACCTATCCATTTTCAACTCATGGTTTTGCCCGGCGTTACATATGACGAAATTAAAACCGTCCACAGCCATACGCATGCCCTTGCACAATGCCGAAAAATCATACGAAACAACGGTTGGAAACCTGTTGTTTCTGCTGACACCGCTGGAGCTGCAAAATTTATTAAAAAAAATGCTAAACGTTCACAGGCTGCCTTAGCACCTTTAATCGCAGCAGAACTCTATGGACTTGATATTCTTGAAAGAAATGTTGAAGATAACCCTCATAATATTACCCGTTTTGTCATCCTTTCACGCTCCAAACGGCATGTCCCCAAACCTCAAAATGGCGAAAAAATCATCACCAGTCTTCTTTTTCGAGTGCGCAATGTCCCCGCAGCTCTCTATAAAGCTATGGGAGGATTTGCAACGAATGGTATCAATATGACAAAATTAGAAAGCTATCAAATTGGTGGAAATTTCAATGCAACACAATTCTTTGTTGATATTGAAGGACATCCTGAAGACCCGATGATGAAACTTGCCTTAGAAGAATTATCTTTCTTTTCTGCAGAACTGCGTATTATCGGTACTTATCCAGCACAAAACGATCGAACATCGTATATATAAAAGCAATTAAGCTGCTATCATTTTTTGTTGATATCAAAAAGCATCGTAAAAATTTCATAATGCAACGCATCTTGAAAGGGCTCGTTTTTTTCTACTCAACACCCTTCATAAACACTGAAGAAGAAAAAACAGCTCGTAATAGAATATATAAATTATTTTCATAATATTTTCTCACAAATTATATCATGATAAACCGCAATTCAACTCGTATAAAAACCAGTGTAAAAAAACACAGTAACCAAAAATAAAAACGCTTGTACCATCTATTTCCCTTTATATATTCAAAGAGAGACTCTTGAGAAAAGTCATTTCCTCTGACAATATTCCAATAAAGATAACGAACTTCTAAATTCGCTCTCAAAACAATTCAAATTATTATACATAATAGAGCATTCGAATCTTTTAGATTAATATCATTCTAAACATGGTTTAAAACTAGAAAATGCAACTTAGCCCTGATTTTAGCGTTAAGTTTGAACTTGTATCTTTATAAAAACTGATTTATGATTCACCTCACTTTAGAAAAAAGGAGAGGATAATGAAAAAAATCTTCACGCGAGGATTATTAGCCGCAAATATTCTCGCCTACTCTAGTGTTGCATTTGCTGGCTTTGGTGAAAAAAAATGGAATTTTGCGCGGGATGAAAGTGTTGTGATCACACCATCCTATACATTCCAGCAAGGAGTTGAATACTCTTGTAATACCTTTAAACCGAAGAAAGTATCCTTTACTTTATCATACTCTGCCCCTTCTGATTTAAACAAATTGAGAATTTTTGTTGATGATGAAAAGAAAATAACCCATGATAAAGAAAAGAAAATCTTTACCCTAAAAAATATAAAATCTCTTCATATAAGTTTTCCTTGGTCAGGACATTATATTTTTAAAAATATTACGAACAAAAAAGTTGTTGGAACAGATTGTGACACAGGAGGTTATGATTAACAATATTTCTATAACATCTAAATTTGAGTAGAGTTATTCTTTTTTTTAGGTGTTTTTTTCAAAATACGGCATAATGAACCATTAAAACTAATCGCTGAAAAGATTATTTTTATACTAATATGGCAAACCTTCAGATGCTTATAAGGTTAGATATTAAAGGACTTTTGCGAAAACTAGAAGACTAGACTTAAATTGTTCTGTATTTTCTACTATCAGAGCTATTTTTTTAATAAGAATATAACTTCTATCTTCGCAACTGCTTTATTTTAAGTACTATAAAGCACATCGTACCCAAATCACTTAGATAAACAGAAAGTAAAATTTGCATCTGCAGATGCATTCCTCACTGCACTTTAAGTCATACTCATTCAGCTTTTTATAAAAATTTATCTCGCTTTTCCCTCCTTATTAAAAAATCTAATTATTTAAAGCTATAAAATGTCGTGTATATAAAATACCATTTTTACAGTTATAAAATCATAAATCTGTGCCAGCCACCATTATTATTTTATAGCTTTTAAATTGCATCGTCTCTTGTATGAGTACAGTCCTTAAAAGATATGTGAAATCTTTTCTCCAATAATGGGAACACATATATTGATTTATCTAGTGATGAGCCCAACATCTTTAATGAAGAAAATCAGCACTCAAGAAAAAAGAGCGATAACATCTACTCAAGATTTACATTCATAGATGTTAAAAGAAAAAATATTACGTACTTGATATGCTCATTCACTATAGAAATGATGAAACTTTCTTATAAGTCAAGATACTGATTTATAAATATAATTCTCTGTTCTGCATATTGAATGAGAGTCCTGAATATCGTAAGATTCTTTCATTTCAAACTTGTTTATCTTGAATCAATCAAAACCATCTCCTTGTACGTCAAAAGCGGGATGAGTGTGGGGATAAAACTGTATAAGAAAGGAGTAAAATGGCTTTTATGAACCATCTTAAGTGCCAAGGGCTGTTGCAACACCCACAAGTTGGCAAATATTAATGATGGTGCCGGCGTGCTTCTTCACAAATGTAAAGATGGAGTTGCTCAATGGATTTATACCTCAGAAGCAGTATGTATACACTTTACAAGTGATGCGATGAAATAGAGTTAAAAATATTTCGTGTAAAAGCATGTAAATGTAAAACTTAAGTGTATTGTGTTTAGAGTGTTCTGTTTTGTATGAAGGGGGAGACGTCATTGAATCAATATTTTATAATTTTCATAAACAATATTCTTCCTCTAAATTTCTCATTATAATTCATTGCACGATCTATATGCTTTATTTTCCTTTTTTGCCGTTGCAAATTTTAATGATTCAACTTCGTAATTTTAGAACAGACGGAGCTATCCTAAAATTCTTACAGGCAAGTTTGAACGAATGATTATAATTATACATTCAGATTATCTTAAACGAAGAAAATATTTTCATCCCCAATAAATATGAAAAACTCCTGCTATGAAAACTGATAAATCCTCAATCTCTTTGTTGTTTATATGTCAATAAATTAAACGCAAAGGAAAATTCTTTGTCGTTCTTAGGATATTTTTCGTTTCCGAGCTTGATTTTTCATTCCAAATCGACAATATGAACTCGGGAGGTTGGTGGTGGACGAACTACTCGCCAACTGGGTCAGGTCTGGAAAGAAGCAGCCCCAACGAGTTCTGGTACGGGTCATTGTTCCAACCTCCTATTTTGCTGAAGAAATTATTTTTTATGCTGTCTTTTAGCGAGGTATTTTTAATCTTCAGAGCGGCATTTGTATGCAGCAAATAAAGGGATTTTGTTGTTTTTAAACAAATTGTCCCATAAATAATTTGATTAAGAAAAAATCCTTTTATATGAGACTACAGTATTGATCTATGCTTTTGTATTATCAAAATGTACGCATAAAGAACTTCGAAGTTGGAAATATTCATGGAAAATTTACCGGTAGAAACAGCCTATCGTGTTCTTGCTCGTAAATATCGACCCCAAAACTTCTCTGACCTCATTGGTCAGGAAGCTATGGTGCGTACTCTCACCAACGCCTTTGAAAAAGGTCGTATTGCACAAGCGTGGATGTTAACAGGGATTCGTGGCGTAGGTAAAACCACAACAGCACGTATTTTGGCACGTGCGCTTAATTATAAAACAAAAGATATTGACCAACCAACAACTGTATTGGACTCTCTTGGTGAACATTGCACACAAATTATCGAAGGACGCCATATTGATGTTATAGAAATGGATGCCGCTTCTCATACGGGCATTGATGATATTCGTGAAATTATTGAACAAATACGCTATCGTCCTGTTTCTGCACGCTATAAGGTTTATATTATAGATGAAGTACATATGCTCTCAACACAAGCCTTTAATGGTTTATTGAAAACTCTTGAAGAACCACCGTCGCATGTAAAATTTATTTTTGCCACAACAGAAATTCGCAAAGTTCCTATTACAATTCTTTCGCGTTGCCAACGTTTTGATTTGCGACGTATTGAATCAAAAGCTTTGAGTGCACATTTGCGCCAAATTGCGAAATATGAAAAGGTAGAAGTAGAAGATCAAGCACTCTCTATTATTGCCCGTGCTGCAGAAGGATCTGCACGTGATGCATTATCCATTTTTGATCAAGCGATTGCCCATAGCAATGGCAATGTTAATGCTATTGCGGTGCGTACAATGTTAGGATTAGCTGATCAAGCACGTATTATTGATCTTTTTGAATTTATCATGAAGGGCGATGTTGTCAATGCTTTACATGAATTACGCAGTCAATATGAAGCAGGTGCTGATCCTCTTACTATATTGACAGAACTAGCCGATTTTAATCATCTGGTCACACGTTTACGTTTTACACCAGAAATAGTGGAAGATTTCTCACTAACTGAAGAACAACGTTTAAAAAGTTTAGACTTTTCAAAAAAACTTTCCGTTCCTGTTTTATCCCGAAACTGGCAAATGTTACTCAAAGGATTACAGGAAGTTAATCAAACTGCACGTCCACTTCAAGCCGCTGAAATGCTTTTAATTCGTCTTGCTCACACAGCTGACCTACCAACTCTTGATGAAGCTTTAAAAAAGCTTACGCAAGAAAAAACACCTCTCACACTCGTTAAAAATTCTTCTCATCAAGAATCTACGAATGCAAATAATATAGCAAAAGAAACAACGGTCGATGCCCATACTTTCTCAAGCGTTACCAATACATTATCAGATCTATCAGATTTAAAAACATCTTTGAAAAGCCAATTAGATAATTCCTTACAACCGGAAAATTTAGTTAAAAATCAAACTCTTGAAAAAACCAACGCCCACGAAGTAACAAAAACTCTTGAAACTTTTCAATCTACTGATCTTTCTGAAAAGATTGAAAATTTATCGCATTGTGTCACACAAATAACAGAAGAGATTACTGAACCTAAAACTCTCGTAATTAATTCTTTGCACGATATTGTTCAATTAGCCGAACAGCATAATGATACTCCTTTCAAACTCCTTATTAAAGAATTTGTTCATCCTGTTTCTTTTGAAGCTGGGCATATTACCTTAAGACTTTCTGAAAATACCCCACAATTTCTTGCTCATGATATAGAAAAAAAGATATCTCAATGGACAGAAAAACGCTGGACAATAACTTTTGTTAATGAAGGAGGTGGCCCAACCTTACAGGAGGAAAGTATAGCGATTCAAAAGACTCTTTTTTCCAATGCAGAAACAGATCCTGATATCGCAAAAATCCTCAATCATTTCCCAGAAGCAAAAATTGTCGATATTCGACTCAATAAAGAAGAAAATGATCTTGATTTACTCCCCAATACCTTTAAAAATGCTGATATTTTTAAAAATAAAAATGATATCAATGATGAATAAGGATACCTATTCCTATGCGTGAAATGATGAGCATGATGAAAAAAGCCAAAGAAATGCAAGAAAAAATGCAGAAGATTCAAGAAGAAATAGCTAATCTGCAAGCTGTGGGCACTGCAGGAGGTGGTCTCGTCAATATCACTTTAAATGGAAAAAATATTATAACAGCAATTCAAATTGATCCTTCATTACTCAAACCTGAGGAAGCTGAAATTCTTGAAGATCTCATTATGGCGGCTTATAATGAAGCAAGAACAAAAATCGAAGTCGCAATAGAAGAAAAAACCAAAAGTATGACCGCAGGGCTACCACTCCCATCAGGTTTCAAGCTTCCATTTTAATGAAACGGATTTTTTCCGTGGGACAAAAATATGTCTAAATACATTGCAGGACCTGAGATTGAACGTCTCATTCAGATTTTATCACGGTTACCAGGTCTTGGTCCACGTTCAGCACGTCGTGCTGCGCTTCATCTTATCAAAAAAAAAGAGACATTGCTGGAGCCTTTGGGAGCGGCTATACAAGCAGCTATAGAAAAAGTCGGCATTTGTTCTGTTTGTGGAAATGTCGATACCATTGATCCTTGTTCAATTTGCACAGATTTACGCCGCGATGATACAACAATCATTGTTGTTGAGGATATTGCTGATCTGTGGGCTCTTGAGCGCGCAAAAACTTTAGCCGCACGTTACCATGTGTTGGGTGGACGACTCTCTCCCTTAGATGGAATAGGCCCTGATGAACTCAATATTGCCACCTTAATACAACGTGTTGTACAAAACCCTATTACGGAGATTATTCTTGCTGTCAATGCGACTGTCGAAGGTCAAACAACTGCTCACTATATCACCGATCAGCTTTCCAATTTTCCAGTTAAAATTACGCGACTTGCTCATGGTGTCCCTGTAGGAGGCGAGCTTGATTATCTTGATGACGGAACTTTAGCAGCAGCTGTACAAGCAAGAACAAATCTTTAAAACTTTTTCTTCTTAACCTTTAGCTTTTTAATGACGGGGGAATATTCAAGTGATCAAGAAAAAACTCTCACTTTTAAACGACTTTGGTCCTGGTATTTTAGTATGTTTACTCATATCAGCCTTAGCTTATGGTTTAGAAGTTGTAGAAAAACAGCTTTTTGCAGAAGCGTGGCTTGAAAGCCTTGTTTTGGCAATTCTTTTAGGCTCTATTACCCGTAGTTGTTTTACTTTGCCAACATATTTTCAAAAAGGTATCACCTTTTGTGCAAAAACACTTCTCGAAATTGCTATTGTTCTTCTAGGTGCAAGCATTAGTATTAATGCAGTCCTTTCAGCTGGTTGGAATTTACTTGCTAGCATCGTATTCGTTATATTCATAACAATTATCCTTAGCTTTGTCATTGGTCGACTTTTCGGGCTTTCTACACATTTAGCAATGTTAGTCGCTTGCGGGAATGCTATTTGTGGCAATTCAGCTATTGTCGCTGTTGCACCTGTCATAAAAGCAAAACATGACGATGTAGCCGCGTCAATTGCCTTCACTGCTCTTTTAGGGGTTCTTATTATTTTATTTCTACCCTTTTTACATCCATCTCTGAATTTGTCATTTAGCCAATATGGTGTGCTTGCTGGCATGGTTGTTTATGCTGTACCACAGGTTTTAGCAGCAACAGCATCTGTCTCTTTTCTGAGTGTTCAAATTGCAACAATTGTTAAATTGGTACGCGTTCTCATGTTAGGTCCTGTTATTTTTATTCTATCAATTATCTATCATCGCTCAGCACAAACACGTTTTCGTCTACATACTCTTGTGCCATGGTTTATAATCGGCTTTATTATCATGATGCTTATCCGCTCAAGCGGACTTATTCCTGAAACGGCTATAAATCCGATCAAACTTACTGCTCAGGTGTTCACTATCATTTCAATGGCAGCATTAGGTTTAGGTGTTGATATACGATCATTAAAAAAAGCAGGATGGCGCGTTATTTTGGCTTCAACCTGCTCCATAATTATTCTCGGTATTTGTAGCCTTATCATGATACAATTGAATGATTTAAATCATATAATACTTTGAAATATGCATTAATTGTTTCTTTTTTTAAGGGAGTATATAATAAATCAAAGATTTACTAATATCAAAAACAGTTCTTTCATAAAATCAGCAAAAATTCTAAAAATTTGCTTATTATCCTATATTCTATACAAAAAATTGAAAATGCTACGATATGAAGTGAAAACTATCGAATTTGCTTTTTCAATAAGCTTTTCAGTCTATAGTGATTTGCAACGGTATAGTATTCAATATGGAACGCATACAAAATAATGCTCTTTATTTCAGATCTGATTAAGTTAATTTTTTTATAGAAGACTGAATATATTTATGTTGCTCATTCACGTGCTTGTAAAAAAATACCTCTCAAGGCACATGAACTCCCTTTCAAGGCTGTGCCTGTGAATAATATAATGTAAAATCCCTATAAAGTGTATAAAATACATTATGCACCTCCCTCTTCGCTTCATAAAGTCACAAGCCTCTAGTATCAAACTCTTGCTAACTCCCAATGTTGCAATAGCTCTTGCATTTAAATGGTTTATGAGAGAAATTTTACTCTTTTCTTCAATAGTTTTATCCACACGCCAACTCTCTTTCATGCCGTGTAAGAAAAAGATTTTAATTTATGAGTTTGAAATGAAAAAATCTTACAATATCCAAGGATATTATTGAACATGGCAATAATAAACTATTATTATAAAATCAATTCATTGATAACAAAAACCAATAAGAATCACATCAACATCTCGTTCTATCCCATAAAAAGATATTGTTGCTTATTGGCACTAGTAACTTTCTTACAAATGAAATATACGATAATGAAAAGATTAAAAATACAGCAGGACTTTTATTTATCGTTTTATTCAACTAAAATATTTTTATGCTTATCCTTGCTATAGATACTGCTTCGATTTATTGTGCTGTTGCGCTTATTCGTCATAAATCTGTTATTGCGCGTATCAATGAGCGCATGAACAAAGGACATGCTGAAAAACTTATTGAGCAGATTACACAAATAATGACACAAGCCAATATGACGCTTGATCAAGTTGAGCGTATTGCTGTCAATATTGGACCTGGGTCATTTACTGGTGTACGTGTCGGTGTTGCAACAGCACGCGCTTTGGCATTAGCACTTGAAATACAAGCTGTTGGAGTGAGTGCTCTTGAAGCGTTAGCAGCACAAGTCATAAACAATAAAAGTACAGCATCGGCAATTACTGTTGTCATTGAAGCAGGGAGAGGGATGTTCTATCATCAAAATTTTCATAATAATCTCAAACCTTTGGGAGAACCGGGATTAAAAACAATGGAAAATATCCTCGAAGATTTGCCAAAAAAAACCCGCCTGACTGGCCCAGCTGCTGATGTCGTTGTGGAACATGTTAAAAACCATAAAATATACGAAAAAATTGTCCTAGAAAAAATCCCCTGCGAAGCGGCCGATATTGTAAACTATGCTTATCTTGCTGCAAACAAACAACCACAAAATTCACCTCGCCCACTCTATCTACGCAGTGCTGATGCAAAACAACAAACCGATTTTGCTTTACCACGAAAAAAATAATGTCCAAATTTTCATTGACAAAAAAGAATTTTGGAATTGCTCCGCTACAAGTTCATGATAGTGCTGCTCTTCATCAAATTCATCAGCATTGTTTTACCCCTTCTTGGGAAAAACAAGCTTTTGATAATTTCTTAACAGATCACTCTATCTTCGGATACAAAGTTTTTCTCATTGATCGCTCTGATCAAATTTTAGGCTTTTGCCTATGCCGTCTCATCCTTGATGAAGCAGAAATCATCACAATTGCTGTTCATCCTCATTATCGTCAAAAAGGAATTGGTACCTTTCTTATCGAAAGAACAGTTCACTATCTTCACGACAAGGGCGCCATAAAATTATTCTTGGAAGTAGAAGCCACAAATCTTTCTGCTTTGAACCTTTATCAACGCTTTGAATTTCAAAAAATTTCTGAACGTCTTGCCTATTACGCGTCAAAAAATGGTCGTGGTGATGCAATTATCATGCAAAAAACTTTTAAGCAAATAGATTGAGATTTGTGTAAAAAACATTTAGACAAGCACTATGAATAAAGTAAATCCTAAAAATACATCTCCTGTTGCTCCTAAAAAGGTTTTTATCAAAACTTATGGATGTCAAATGAATGTTTATGATAGCCAACGGATGACTGATAGTCTCAGTTCGCAAGGCTATGTGACAACACAAATTCCCAATGATGCCGATCTTATTCTTGTTAATACCTGTCATATTCGTGAAAAAGCAGCAGAAAAACTTTATTCTGATCTCGGTCGTTTGCGCGTTATGCGTCAAGAGCGCACACCTGATAAACCCCTTATGGTTGGTGTAACAGGTTGTGTTGCACAAGCTGAGGGAAGTGAAATCTTGCGCCGTGCTCCAACAGTGGATCTTGTTATTGGTCCACAAATGTATCATCGCCTGCCAGAATTGTTAGAAAAAGCCAAACAAGGGAAAAAAATTATCGAAACAGACTATGCTGTTGAAGATAAATTTGCTCATTTGCCGCCCCATAATAAACATGCAGTAAGAAAACGAGGTGTGAGCGCATTTTTAACAGTACAAGAAGGGTGCGACAAATTTTGCACTTTTTGTGTTGTTCCGTACACACGCGGTGCTGAAATATCACGGTCTGTCGAGCAAATTACTGAAGAAGCCCGCCAGCTTATTGAAGCAGGTGTTAAAGAGATTACGCTGCTTGGACAAAATGTCAATGGTTGGCATGGACAAAGTGCTGCTGGCAAAACTTGGCGTCTTGGCGATCTTCTTTATCATCTTGCAAAACTCGATGGTTTAAAGCGTTTGCGTTACACAACCAGCCACCCGCGTGATATGGATGATAGCCTTATTGCCGCACATCGAGATCTTGATATGTTAATGCCTTACCTCCATCTGCCTGTTCAATCAGGTTCAGATCGCATCTTAAAAGCCATGAATCGCCAACACAAAAGTTCTCATTATCTTCATCTTATCGAAAAAATTCGGACTGCACGACCCGATATTGCCTTTTCAGGTGATTTTATTGTAGGATTTCCAGGCGAAACAGATGAAGATTTTGAAGAAACCATTAAACTTATTCAACAAGTGCAATACAGTTCAGCTTATTCTTTTAAATATTCCCCCCGTCCTGGAACAGTGGGAGCCACAATGAAAAATCATGTTGATGAATCTGTAAAAGATGCCCGACTTCAACATTTACAAATCCTTCTCCTTGAGCAACAAAATGCGTTTTTGCGTTCTAAAATTGGTCAAAAAACGAACGTTCTCATCGAAAAACCTGGACGTCACTCAGGGCAAATGGTAGGACGTTCCCCTTGGCTTTTACCTGTTGTCGTCGATACAGAAGCCTCTACAGGTAGCGTGATAGAAATTCATATTAAAAATGCAAGCTCAAACAGTTTTGTTGGTGAAGTGACAAATAGATAAACATGCCTCTAACACCTTGTTCACAATAAATATTTTGGAAAACTCTTTTATTTTAAAAGAAAATGATTACATCTAAAGCGTGCACTTTTTGTAAAAAATTGTCTTTATAAAGTTTACTTAACAAAATGTGCAATATTTATGTAGATATGGAGAATAGACTGAAAACTTCAACCGAAAAAATAAAGCGTATTAAAGAAAAAGTAAATACGTCCCTTGAAAAGGCTGATACCTTGAAACAAACAAGCGCTTCAGATCTGAGCCAAGTTGTTTTGATTTTCGAAAATAATAAATATGCAAAAGCAGTTTTTGGTAAATTTGACGAAAATCTCGCTTATATCGAAAAAAAACTCGAACTTAGTATTCATCCGCGTGGTAATGAAGTCTTAATCCGTGGAAATATTTCTGTTATAAAACGTGCGCAATATGTATTGCAGCAGCTTTATGAACGAGCCAAAACACATCAAGAGCTCACTTTATCAGATATAAAAGGAGCGATTTCTATGGCAAATATACCAAAGAAGCAGAAAGAAGACACAATAGCACACAAATCTGCAACGAAACGTATACCAGCAAGGTTGAGTACCCATAAAAAAATAATTCATGCAAGAACTCCAACACAAGACGCTTACATAAGCGCTATGGAGCATACTGAACTTGTGTTTGGTATAGGACCAGCAGGAACAGGAAAAACGTATCTTGCTGTTGCTCATGCTGCAATGCTTCTAGAACGCGGTATCATTGAGCGAATTATTCTCTCACGTCCGGCTGTTGAAGCTGGAGAACATCTTGGTTTTCTTCCCGGTGATCTCAAAGAAAAAGTCGACCCATATTTACGACCACTTTATGATGCTCTTTATGATATGATGCCCGCTGAAAAAATAGAACGCATTTTAGCCTCTGGTGTCATAGAAATTGCTCCTCTCGCCTTTATGCGCGGACGAACACTTGCCCATGCCGCTGTTATTCTTGATGAGGCACAAAATACTACACCCATGCAAATGAAGATGTTTCTCACACGTCTTGGAGAAGGAACGCGTATGATTGTTACCGGTGACGTAAGCCAAATTGATTTGCCTATAGGGCAAAAATCAGGTCTCATTGAAGCAATTCGCATTCTTTCAAATGTAGAAAGCATCGCAATTGTGCATTTTGATGAAAAAGATGTTGTACGCCATCCACTTGTTGCTGCTATCGTTGGTGCTTATGATCGTGATTCAGAAATACAAAATAAAAAAAATCATTCGCATGCGATGCATTAAAAAATGAATTTGATTCATCATGATTATTATTGATATAATGATTAAAAGCGCAGGGTGGAATGATGAGAAAATGCTTTATAATATCACTGAAAAAGCATTAATGACAACTATGCATCATGTTTCATTGGCAAATGTTGTAAGCGAGATTAGCTTGCTTTTTACGAATGATGAACATATGGCACAAATCAATGCACAATGGCGCAACAAAAACAAATCTACTAATGTATTATCCTTTCCTGCTTTTCCACTTAAGGCTGGAAATCGACCTGGTCCCATGCTCGGTGATATTATTATTGCCCGAGAAACTGTTGTTTTCGAAGCAGAGAAAGAAGGAAAAACATTTCAAGACCATTTAACACATATGATTGTTCATGGTATCTTGCATCTGCTTGGTTATGACCATGAAACTGATGATGAAGCATATAAAATGGAAAAGCTCGAAAGAGAAATTCTTCAAAAGCTTTCCATAAGAGATCCTTACGCATAATTGTCTATCAATGATAAAATTTAACTTTTAAAATTAATATTACAAGCATACCATTTAAAGCCTCTTATTTATCTATTATAAGAAAGAAAGTTTAGAAGATTTCAAAACCATGGACAACAAAATAAATACACAAAATAATAGTCAAACATCTTCTAACAATGAAAAAAAATCTTCTCAACAGACGAATCATACAGAAAAATATTCTCTGATGAATCATTTATTTTCATTCTTACGTGGTCGTAATTGTGCACCTACGTCACTGCGCGATGATCTTACCGTTGCCCTCACGACTAACAATGAAAAAGATACCGCCCCCTTCTCGCCTGAAGAACGTACTATGCTGCATAACATTTTACGTTTACGTGAAGCACGCGTGGATGATGTTATGATACCTCGTTCTGAAATCGAAGCATTAGAAATAAACACTTCACTTGGAGAAACCCTTAAATGTTTTGCAAAAATTGGTCATTCTCGCATACCCGTTTATGCTGAAACTTTAGATGATCCGCGCGGCATGATCCATATCCGCGATATTCTTAACTATATGATTCGCTTTATTATCAATCCAACAAAAACCGAACAAAAATCCGATTTTCTTCAATTAAACCATACAGACTTACATACTCCAATCGGTGAATTGGACTTGATCCGAACAGTTCTCTTTGTTCCCAGTTCTATGCTTGCAAGCAAATTATTAACACGGATGCAAACTACACGAACTCAAATGGCTTTAGTTATTGATGAACATGGAGGAACAGATGGTCTCGTTTCAATGGAAGATATTGTTGAGTTAGTCGTTGGGGATATCGAAGATGAACATGATAATGTCGACAATGCTATCGTACGTGAACCCAATAATAAATGGCTCGTTGATGCAAGAACTGAACTAGAAGATGTGGAGAAAGCTCTTGGTCCTGATTTTATCGTAGGGGAATATGGTGATGAAGTTGATACTATTGGTGGTTTGATCGTCTCCATTCTTGATCGCATTCCTGCCAAAGGTGAAATTGTTGAAGCTGTACCTGGCTATAGATTTCGTATTTTAGAAGCTGATAAACGCCGGATTAAACGGTTGCGCATTTTTCGCATTCCAAAAAATGAGAATCTTGAAAACAATGCCATCCCTAAAGAATAGTTCAGCGTTTTTACACAATTTCATTGTTTTTTTATTCTCTGTTACAGGCTGGAAACGCCAAGCATGGATATTTCTGTGTGGTGCTCTTACTTCTTTTGCACTTCCACCCTTTTATTTAACACCTCTTTGCTTTTTAACTTTCCCTCTCTTTATTGTTTTACTGGACTCAATACAAGCCACCAAAAATAATAAAAAACATTTTTTTACTTACGCTTTAAGCTGTGGAACCTTTGGTTTTAGTTATTTTATTTGCGGCCTTTGGTGGCTATGCAATGCTTTGTTAACAGATCCAGATTCTTTTGGTTGGGCCGTCCCATTAGCCATTTTAGTCCCTCCACTCTACCTTTCTCTTTATTGGTTTTTTTCTGGTTTCATTGTCGGTTTATTATGGACAAAAGGAATAGCACGCTTTTTTGTTTTAGCCTTTGCATTAGGATTGTCCGAGTGGTTGCGTGCGTTTTTATTCACAGGATTTCCATGGAACTCTCTTGGCTATACAGCCATGCCAACCCCAATGTTCATGCAATCTGATGCAATCGTGGGACTTTACGGAATGAATATTCTTGCTGTCTTAGCCTACAGTTTGCCAACTGTTTTACTCACAGATGAAAAAAAGAAAGTGGCACTTTCTCTTTGCTTATCACTTATCTTCATTCACTGTGGTTTTGGGTTTTATCGTCTTCATACTATAGAAGACACAGCTGAAGATCAAAAAAGTGCTTATTGGGTGCGCATTGTTCAACCGTCCATCCAACAAAATATAAAATTGCGTGATAATACACGAGAAGCTATGTTGGAAGCGCATATGAAGCTAAGTGCAACACCAATAACCGATCAAAATTCAGAACCCGATTTTATCGTATGGCCTGAAGCTTCCGTTCCTTACCTTCTCTATGATCAATCATCTATCACAATGCACATCGCCTCTCTTTTAAAACCTAAACAATGGGCTATTGTTGGAGCAATACGCGCCAGCAATGATCTACCTCATTCCCAAACACAATATTTTAATACAATTGCAGTCATTAATGCTCAAGGTAATATTTTAAATACTTCCGATAAACTTCATTTGGTTCCTTTTGGTGAGTATCTTCCTTATCAGAATTTATTGAAAAAAATTGGATTGCGCACCCTTGCCGATAATATTGGTGGATATAGTGCTGCAAGTGTGCGCAAAATTGTTACAATGCCAAACGGATTTTCTTATCTACCCTTGATTTGTTATGAAGCAATATTTCCCCATGAAATGACTTTCAAAGGCTCCCCGCCTCAAGCAATTATTAATATTACAAATGATGCATGGTTTGGTGTAACACCTGGACCCTATCAACATCTTCAACAAGCACAGCTTCGTGCCGTTGAACTGGGAATTCCCCTCATACGGGCAGCCAATAATGGCATATCAGCTGTTATTGATTCTTATGGACGAATCGTTGTAGCTCTTCGACAAAATGCTGTGGGCATTATTGATTCACGAATTCCATCATCCATTACCCCTATAGGAAGCAATGAATACAGAACTTTCTCTACTTTTACCTTATTCATCCTTATGCTATTGTGTCGTATTGGTTTTGGTTTTACAAAACAGCTTAAATGATTCAAGTGCCCTTTGTACGGTATTATGTTGCGTGTACCAGTAATATTGGGAAAAAATATTACATATTGTTTTAATTATATGATAAATCAACTGCGCATAAATATGATGTTGGTTTAGAAGAAAAATGCTGGAAATAAAGAGTTGCATTATGACCGAAACTAGAAAAAAACCTGACCCTATAGATATCTATGTTGGAACTCGTATCCGTTTACGTCGTAATATTTTAGGACTCACTCAAGAGAAACTAGGTGAGAAATTAGGAATTACTTTTCAGCAAATCCAAAAATATGAAAAAGGAACAAACCGTATTGGTGCCAGCCGTCTTCAAGCGATAGCGGAAATTATGGATGTTCCTGTTTCTTACTTTTTTGATAAAGGACTTACCTCCCAACAAGTAGAAGGTTTTGCTGAAAGTGAACACAATTTTATAGATTTTTGTTCTAGCAGCGAAGGGATTCAGCTCATGCGCGCTTTTACAAATATATCTGATGCTAAAGTGCGTCGAAAAATTATTGACTTGGCAAAAGCACTTTCTGAGGAAGATTTGACAAATAAGTTATAAATTAAAATTATATCTTTTCTCTTTTATTCATATACATTTGCATTGACTATTTGCTGTAGAATTAGCAAATGGTGACGACTTTAGTAAGCAATTGATTAAATCGTTGGTTTTCTTTTTTGAAGGAGTTCCTATGCCGCATCAAGATTATCTTTTTACGAGCGAATCGGTATCGGAAGGACATCCTGATAAAATTTGTGATCGTATTTCCGATGAAATCGTTGATATGATCTATAAAGAAGCTGAAAAGACTGGTACTGATCCATGGTTAGTACGCGTTGCATGTGAAACTCTCGTCAGTGTCAACCGTGTTGTTATCGCTGGTGAAGTACGTGTTCCCGATACGCTATTAAAAAAAGATAAAAATAAAGAATTCATCTATGATAAGACTGGCTTTCCACTCATTAATCCTACACGTTTTCGTACAGCAGCGCGCCGTGCTATTCGTACCATTGGCTATGAACAAGCAGGATTCCATTGGAAAACTGTTAAAATTGATGTTCTTTTGCGCCCACAATCAGCTGATATAGCAAGAGGGGTTGATAATGCTACGGATCGGCATGGTGAAGAAGGAGCAGGTGATCAAGGCATCATGTTTGGATATGCTTGCCGTGAAACACCTGATCTCATGCCTGCGCCAATTTATTATGCGCATAAAATTCTCAAACTTCTTGCCGCAGCCCGTCATAAAGGAGAGGGAGAAACTGGAAAATTAGGACCAGATGCTAAAAGCCAAATAACCATACGTTATAAAAATGGAAAACCGATAGAGGTCACATCCATTGTTCTTTCAACGCAGCACCTTGATGAAAGTTGGGATTCCAATAAAGTGCGTACAGTGGTTGAACCTTACATTCGCCAAGCTTTACATGACATTCCCATTTCAGCTCAATGTAGTTGGTATATAAACCCAACAGGAAAATTTGTCATTGGTGGTCCTCAAAGTGATGCCGGATTAACGGGACGCAAAATTATTGTGGATACTTACGGAGGTGCAGCACCCCATGGAGGCGGTGCTTTTTCAGGAAAAGATACAACAAAAGTTGATCGTTCTGCTGCCTATGCGGCACGCTATCTGGCTAAAAATATTGTTGCTGCTCATTTAGCAGAAAGATGCACCATTCAACTCTCCTATGCAATTGGTATTGCACAACCTTTATCTATTTATCTTAATCTTCATGGAACAGGAAAAGTCGATGAAAAGGTTATTGAAGAAGCCATCCGCAAAATAATGGACCTTTCACCTACCGGCATTCGAAAACATCTTGACCTCAATAAACCTATTTATGCAAAAACAGCTGCCTATGGTCACTTTGGTCGTAAACCAAAACACGATGGTTCGTTTTCATGGGAAAAAACTGATCTCGTGAAAACGCTTCAAACAATGATCCAAATCCCATGATTAAACATAATATACGTAAGAGTGAAGCATTTTTTGGACGCCGACAAGGAAAACAACTTCGAAACAATCAGCTTACACGTATACAAATGCTTCTCCCCAGTTTGAATATTGATTTAAATGTCCCTCCTCCCTTAAACCTTACATCTTTATTTTCAAGCAAAGTAAGAGAAGTTCGACTTGAAATCGGTTTTGGTGGAGGTGAACATTTACTTCATGAAATGGCATATTTTCCAAAAACCGGTTTTATCGGTGTCGAGCCCTTTATCAATGGCATGGCAAAAATATTGTCGTCTCTTGAACAGCATCAAAACCATCAAAATCGTCTTCGCCTCTATAATGATGATGCTACACGCCTTCTGGATTGGCTCCCTGATAACTCGCTTGATGGAATAGACCTCTTCTATCCTGATCCTTGGCCGAAAAAGAAACACTGGAAACGACGCTTCATCAATATAAAAAATCTTAACCGTTTTTCTCGTGTTCTTAAAATAGGGAAATTTTTTCGCTTTGCTAGCGATATAGACAGTTATGTAAACTGGACTTTGTACCATTATGCACAACATGATCACTTTGAATGGAAAGCAGAAAGCCCTCAAGACTGGAAACTCCCTTATCCACTATGGAGCGAAACCCGCTATGAAGCAAAAGCTCTCCGCGAAGGACGAACGCCTGCCTATCTTACCTTTATCAAGAAATAAATGATCAAGCGCTTTTCTCATAAACAACTTGAAAAATTTTGAATTTAAGAGTATCAATAGTTAAATTCTTGGTCTTATGATGAAGAGTGGGCCGTTGGACCCGCTCTTTTTTAATATCATAAAACTGATGAAACCAACTTGGATAAAATTTATGAATGAAGTTGAAAAAATAAGCAATCTTGACGAACCGCGCCTGTTTGAAGAAGATGGTATCGAAGCACAGGTTGCTGCTCTTGTCATACCACTACTTAAACCTTTAGGTTTTCGTTTGGTTCGCGTGAAACTTCTTGGTCAAAATGGTTTAACACTTCAAATTATGGTTGAACGTGCCGATGGTTCTATGACCATAGAAGATTGTGAAACGGTTAGTCGAACTGTTTCTCCCCTCCTTGATGTACAAAATGTTATTGAACGCAAATATCATTTAGAAATCTCATCCCCTGGAATTGATCGTCCATTGGTAAGAAAATCTGATTTTTTTCATTGGCAAGGTCATCTTGCAAAAATTGAAACCAAAATAACAATTGATGGGCGCCGAAAATTTCGCGGGACACTTACAAATATCACGCAAGATGGATTTATTTTAAACACTGATAAAGCTGCTTATGGAGAAGCCATGTATACCCCTATTTCCTTTTGTGATATTATAAATGCGCATTTAGTGCTTACCGATGAGCTTATTCGCGATGCATTGAAACAAAATAAAGATTTAAGTCAACAATTCATTGCCGAAGAGAACGCTAACGACTCTATACAGACGCTCAATTTCAAAAAATAATATCACTGGGAAATACCCATCGTGTGGCACAAAGAAGGAGAAAATTGATGGCTACAAGCGCTAACAGGCTTGAGATTCTGCAAATTGCAGATGCTGTTGCACGTGAAAAGTCAATCGACCGTGAAATTGTCATTTCTGCGATGGCTGATGCTATTCAAAAAGCAGCACGTTCTCGTTATGGTCAAGAAACCAATATTCGTGCTGAAATCAATTCTAAAACAGGTGAAATTAAATTACAGCGCCTGCTTAAAATCGTTGATGTCGTTGAAGACTATACAACGGAAATTACTTTGTCTGATGCTCTCAAACGTCAAGCAGAAGCAAAAATTGGTGATTTTTTTGCTGATCTTTTACCTCCTATGGATTTTGGACGTATCGCAGCACAATCTGCTAAACAGGTTATTGTACAAAAAGTACGCGATGCAGAGCGTGATCAGCAATATGAAGAATTCAAAAATAAAGTTGGTGAAATTATTTCTGGTACAGTTAAGCGTGTGGAATATGGTAACGTCATCGTTGATCTAGGGCGCGGTGAAGCTATTGTGCGCCGTGATGAATTAATTCCTCGTGAATCATTCCGCTATGGAGATCGCATTCGTGCTTTTGTCAATGATGTACACCGTGAAACGCGTGGGCCGCAAATTTTCCTTTCACGCACCCATCCCCAATTTATGGTAAAACTTTTCACTATGGAAGTACCTGAAATTTATGATGGTATTATAGAAATCAAATCTGTTGCTCGTGATCCAGGCTCACGGGCTAAAATCGCCGTTGTTTCACGCGATGGTTCCATTGATCCTGTTGGAGCATGCGTTGGAATGCGAGGAAGTCGTGTACAAGCTGTTGTTGCTGAATTACAAGGCGAAAAAATTGATATTATTCCTTGGTCGCCTGATGCGGCAACATTTGTCGTTAATGCACTGCAACCTGCTGAAGTTTCTAAAATCATCCTTGATGAAGATGCTGAACGGATTGAAGTTATTGTGCCAGATGATCAACTTAGCCTTGCTATTGGACGACGTGGGCAAAATGTTCGCTTGGCTTCGCAACTAACAGGATGGAACATTGATATTTTAACGGAAAAAGAAGAATCTGAGAATCGTCAAAAAGAATTTACTGAACGGAGTAAATTGTTTATGGAGGCCTTAGAGGTTGACGAAATGATCGGACAGGTTATGGCATCAGAGGGTTTCTCTTCTATTGAAGAAATCGCCTATATTGATCTTGAAGAAATTGCTTCTATTGATGGTTTTGACCATGAAACTGCTAATGAAATCCAAAGTCGTGCCCGCGAATATCTTGATCGGCAAGAAAAAGAGCTCGACGAAAAACGTAAAAAACTCGGAGTTTCTGACGAATTGCGAACACTTCCTGGAATGACAAGTGCTATGTTGGTTGCTGTAGGTGAGGATGGTGTAAAAACGATAGAAGACTTTGCTGGCTATGCCGTTGATGATTTAGCTGGTTGGAGAGAACGTAAAGAAGGTCAAACACAGAATTTTTCTGGTATTTTAACCCCTTTTGACATTACACGCGCAGATGCAGAAGCTATGGTTTTAGCCGCACGTGTACAAGCAGGCTGGATAGACCAAGCTGATCTTGTTACAGAAAGTCCTGTAGAAGATGAAAATTCTGCAGAAAATGAAAAAACAGATGATTTGGATGTGGATACACTTTAAATGAATGAACGGACTTGCATTGTAACCAGAAAAAATGCTTCAGTACAAACACTGATCCGTTTTGTTATTGGTCCCAATAACCAAATTGTTCCTGATCTTAAAGCGAATTTACCAGGGCGTGGCGTTTGGATTTCTGCCCATCACGCTGTTATTGAGAAAGCAATCAAACAAAAAGCTTTTCATAGAAATTTTAAAACAGATGTTGAAGTTGCACCAAATCTTGTGCATGTTGTTGATACGCTTTTACTAAAAGCCGCTCTTTCAAGCCTTTCCATGGCGCGAAAAGCGGGAGCAATTGTTATGGGAGCAACAAAGGTTGACGCTGCTATCCGCTCTGGTAAAGTTATTCTTGTACTTCATGCTAAAGAAACAACAGAAGATGGGAAACGAAAAATTGCACAGGCCATCCATTCAATACAACAACAAACAAATCGGACTATAAAAACCATATCTTTATTTACAAGTGATGAAATGCGAGTGGCTTTTGGCTCTAATCCTGTAATGCACGCGGCCTTACTGGACACAAAAGCTGCTGGAGGATTTCTCAAAACAACATGTAAATTGATCAGCTATCGTGACGACAAGCATAGTAAGTCTAGTGAGATGACGGCACAAGCCGTGAAGGAAGTACAATGAGTGAAAATAACAACGACAAAACAACCGTCAAGAAGACACTAACTCTCAAGAGGTCTGTCTTGGAAACGAGTACGGTTAAACAAAATTTTAGTCATGGCCGTACGAAGGCTGTCGTTGTCGAAACCAAACGGCGTAAAATTACGCGACCTGATGAAAAATCTGAAACCCTACAGCCCATTACAAAGCCGCATGTGGCTTCTCAGCGCTCTAAACCACGTTTTGAGGAAAAAAAGCCTCAAGAATCTGTAGCCAAAAGCAATCTTTCATCGGCTGAAATGGAAGCAAGACTTCGCGCATTAGAAGAAGCACATATCCAAGAAAGAATAACGCGAGAACAAGCCGAAGAAGAAGCAAGGCGCGCTAAAGAGCGTGAAGAAATTTTACAGCAAGAAATTAAAGAAAAAGAAATACATCTCCAACAAGAAGAAGAAATATCGCCAGTACAGATTCCACCTGTTCCCCCTCTCATTGAACAGACAGATATTCCTATTGCACCTAAACATACAACCGTGGTTGAAAAACGCAAAATAGATGACAATAAAGAGGAAGAACGGCATAGTCGACGTGCTAATCCTGCTAAGTCAGACATACGTATACCCAAAGTTGTCAAAGGAGCTGATGAGCGGAGACGCGGAAAGCTAACTCTGAATAGTGCACTGGATGAAGAAGGAAGCGCACGTGGGCGCTCAATGGCTGCAATGCGGCGTAGACAGGAAAAGTTTAAGCGTGCACAAAATCAAGAACCAAGAGAAAAAATTTCTCGCGAAGTTGTTCTTCCTGAAACGATTACCATTCAAGAGCTCGCACAACGTATGACTGAGCGTTCTGTTGATGTGATTAAATTCTTGATGAAACAAGGACAAATGATGAAACCGGGCGATGTTATTGATGCAGATGTTGCCGAACTCATCGCTGTTGAATTTGGCCATACTGTTAAACGTGTTTTAGAATCTGACGTAGAAGAAGGTATCTTTAATATAACAGATAATCCTCAAAACATGCAGCAACGCCCCCCTGTTGTAACCATTATGGGCCATGTTGACCACGGAAAAACTTCTCTTTTGGATGCTATTCGTAAAGCAAATGTTGTTTCTGGCGAAGCAGGAGGTATTACGCAGCATATTGGTGCCTATCAAGTAGAACAAAACGGTCAAAAAATTACCTTTATTGATACACCAGGGCATGCTGCATTTACGGCTATGCGTGCACGCGGAGCGCGTGTTACTGATATTGCTGTTCTCGTTGTAGCCGCTGATGATAGTGTTATGCCTCAAACGATTGAATCAATCAATCATGCGAAAGCTGCTGGTGTCCCTATCATTGTTGCTATCAACAAAATTGATAAACCAGCTGCGAATGCACAAAAAGTGCGTACAGAACTTCTACAACATGAAGTGTTTGTTGAAACTATGGGTGGAGAAACTTTGGACGTTGAAGTTTCTGCTAAAACTGGTCAAAATCTTGATAAACTTCTCGAAGCTATCCTTCTTCAGGCTGAAATGCTTGATCTGAAAGCAGATCCTCAACGAACTGCAGAGGGCGTTATCATTGAAGCCAAATTGGATCGCGGACGTGGGTCTGTTGCAACAGTTCTTGTTCAAAAAGGTACATTACACCCTTCTGATATTATCGTTGCCGGAAATGAATGGGGTCGTGTGCGTGCTTTGATTGACGACCATGGCCGCCATGTCAAAGAAGCTGTTCCCTCTACACCAATTGAAATTTTAGGCATGCAAGGAACACCACAAGCCGGAGACCGTTTTGCTGTTGTCACACATGAAGCAAAAGCACGTGAAATTTCTGAATATCGTCAACGATTAGCACGTGATAAAGCTGTTGCGCGGCAAACTGGTTCACGTGGTTCTCTTGAACAAATGATGACAAAATTGCAAACGACTGGTGTTAAGGAGTTTTCTCTTATTATAAAAGGGGATGTGCAAGGATCAATTGAAGCAATCGCTTCAGCATTGGAAAAACTCGGAAATGACGAAGTTCGTGCGCGTATTGTACATTCTGGTGCTGGAGGAATTACCGAAAGTGATATTTCTCTTGCGGAAGCTTCTAACTCTGCTGTAATTGGCTTTAATGTTCGAGCCAATAAGCAAGCACGTGATTTTGCTAAAACACAAGGAATTGAAATTCGTTATTATAACATCATTTACGATCTTGTTGATGATATCAAGGCTGCTATGTCTGGATTACTCTCACCAGAACAGCGTGAAACATTCCTTGGTAATGCTGAAATTCTAGAAGTCTTTAACATTACAAAAATTGGAAAAGTTGCAGGCTGTCGCGTTACAGAAGGTAAAATAGAACGAGGAGCCGGTGTTCGCCTTATCCGCGATAATATCGTTATTCACGAAGGAAAGCTGAAAACACTCAAACGCTTTAAGGATGAAGTCAATGAAGTGCAAAGTGGTCAAGAATGTGGAATAGCCTTTGAAAATTATGAAGACATGCGTGCAGGAGACATCATTGAGACCTTCCGTATCGAACATATTAATCGCACATTATAAAATAATCCAATAACTTTACTCTGTTGTGAAATGAGAAAAGTTATTAGGTTTTATACGCAATATCTCTTTTTCCTTATCTAAATGGTCAAAAAAGAGATCTTGTAGCAAGGATAAAACTTTGATGAAAAATGCAGGGCCATCACAACGGCAACTTAGAGTAGCAGAGCAAGTACGTCATGCAATAGCGCATATATTACAGCGTGATATTTTGCTTGATGATATCTTAAAAGATATTGTTATTTCTGTCTCTGAAGTACGCATGTCACCAGATTTAAAAATTGCTACTTGCTTTGTATCACCTCTCAGCACTCTTAAAAATGCTTCTCATACCGATGTTGTTGATACCCTCAATAAACGTAGTCGTTTTCTCCGTAGAGAAATCAGTCATGCGTTGCGACAAATGAAATATATGCCAGAACTGCGTTTCCGACTTGATAATAGTTTTGATAATTTTTCAAAAATTGATGCCCTCCTTCGCTCGCCTGAGGTTGCACGCGATCTTCACCATAGTGATACAGATGAGGATTAAAGATATGGCGCGGCAACATAAGAAAAAAGGGCGTCCTGTTTCTGGCTGGGTCATATTTGATAAACCAAAAGGAATGAAATCAACAGAAGCTGTTTCACAAATCAAATGGCTCTTCCATGCTCAAAAGGCAGGACATGCGGGTACACTTGATCCTCTTGCTTCTGGTCTCCTTCCCATTGCATTGGGCGAAGCAACCAAAACCGTCCCTTACGTGATGCAAGGCAAAAAAACTTACCGTTTTCATATTGCTTGGGGGCAAGAGCGCTCAACAGATGATCTAGAAGGAGAAATAACCAAAACATCTCTCAAACGTCCAACTCGAGAAGAAATACTTGCTCTTCTTCCTCAATATACAGGTATTATTTTGCAAACACCTCCACAGTTTTCAGCAATCAAAATTGCCGGAAATCGTGCCTATGATTTAGCGCGTGAAGGGGAAGTTGTTGAAATTCCGCCCCGTGAAGTGGAAATAGAAACTTTCAAGTTATTAGAAATGCCTACCAAAGAGCATTCTGCCTTTGAAATAACCTGCGGAAAAGGAACTTATGTGCGCTCTTTAGCACGCGATATGGGACGTGATCTCGGTTGCTATGGGCATATTGCTGATTTAAGACGTATTGCCGTCGCACCTTTTGATGAAGAAGATCTCATTACATGGGAGGAACTAAAAGCAGCCATTCCGCCAAATAAAAACACTACAGAGGAAAATAATCGTTCTTTTGAAAAAAAATTCACAACACTTGATGGGCTCTTAATTGAAACGAGCGCTGCATTGGATTGCCTCTTTCATTATACCCTTAATGAAACCCAAGCACAAAGAGTTATGAAGGGGCATTCTATACCCTTGTGTCATCACAAAGTACCTCTTGATGAAGATGAAATTTGTGTCCTCTATAAGGAACAACTTCTTGCTATCGGCACCCTCGACAAAGGTCTATTTAAAGCAAAGCGGATTTTTACAATTTAATCGATTCTTTCCCCCTTTTGCGGAAAAATCATTTTTCTCTCTCAAATAAAGAAAATGTTTTGCTTTTCATTGTCTCCATTTTTCTTATTCACATCAAAAATTAAGTTAACGATACAAGCCAACACCATCATACACTTTGTCCCCCCTAATGTCACAACAGTCCTTGCATTTAAAAAGATTCATAAGCGGCATGTTATATCCCTTTTTCAATCTCTTTTTACTTACACATTAACCTCCGTTTGTAATGAATCAGCGAATGATTTGGATGGATTCAACCTAAACACATTTAAAATGAAATAATCCTAAGATATCTAGACTTTTACATTCAATATAAAAAACAGTTATTTATTCTTATAATCAATGTGTTGGAATCATATGCATTGCATCCAACCTTAAAAACTCAAGAATCTATATCATGTTAAATCACTCATTTGATCATTACAGTACACACCTACATAATCTCTTTTTGGCGAAAAGAATTGTTTCGAATAGAAAAACTCAAACCTTAGGATTTAAACACATTGTAAGGATAATCCCTTCCAACTATCTATCCAATAAAAATTGATCGTTGACCACCTAAAAATGACATCATTATGCTTACAATCGATTATTCTAATCATCACGAAAGCACGCAAAGGTTTTGTAAAAATATCTGTAAAGAATAAGAAATTGTCAAGCTAGGGACTAGCTTATCGTTGTTTTTTGTATCGAATAAAAAGCTGGTATATCTCTTCATTCCATGGTTGGTATATTTTTTATTTCATGACTTTATTTATCTGATAATACTATATTTCTTCTCTTGCTTATAAAGCAATATTCAACCCTAATACTGTAACATTTTTGAAAGAAAGATTAAAATGGTTGGTATTTTGTAAACAGTTTCAACCTTCTATTCCAGATATGAGTAAAGATATATCTGGTTGAGTAATATTTAAAAGGATAAAATAGCTTCATTTTGAAAAAATATGCAAGCAAAAACAAGCTATTTTTCATCTTACTATTATCCCTTTCATTCGACTCTAATTTTTAAATAATAGGGATTACGCTTTGTCTTACGTTTTTATTTTTCTCGCTCTTTTAATATGATTATTTCTCACTCAAAATAGGACGCCTAAAATAAAAATTGTTGTGCTGCTTATTCACATGCTTTTTTAAGAAACATTTCTCAATGCATTCGAACCTATTTCACAACAACGCTCGTAAAATATATAAAATTCATTGCGCATGGCCCCATCTTTACGCTTAATAAAAATATAAGCCGGTATCATCATTCTATTTTCTAATTTAAAGTGTCGTAATAAACCTTGGTACTCGAAATAGTTTATTAGAAATCCTCCTTTTTCTATCATACCCACTGTTACTTGTGACGTACAAGAAAATGGTTTTGATTGATGCAATATAAAGTGAGATAAACAGATTTGAAATGAGAAAAACTTAAATTTTTCAAGACTATTATTTACCATAAAAAATGATAATTAGTCATTTATAAGTCAATATATTAACTATTGTAATACCCGTTTTTTTGTTGTTGCACTTATGCAAAAAAATTGATCAAAATAATATTAACATAATTTAATATTTTACAAAAAAACTGTTTTAACCCTAAGGGAGATGATCAGAGGAAACTTTTAAAAGCATCTCATTGGCTTGAGGTATTGTTTGGCGTTCAATCATACGGTGCACTCTTATACCGTTAGGAGCACAATTTAAATGACGCAGACGCTTATTGACTTCTGCATCCGCTTTTGTGCGACGATGATTATGGCGTAAATAATCTACCCATGTTGGCATATGATAAGCCTCTGTCCAATATTCAGGTCTTTCAAGATCTCGTAAAAGAACCCACTGACGCGCACCATCACGTAACCGAATATGGCGTCGACGCGTCATCACTTTAAGAAACTCTTCGAGATCATTTTCATGAATTTGATAATCAATCATTATCATGATCGGGCCACTTCTTGCTTTGAGGTCGAGTAATAATTCCGGCTCTCTAAAATGATCAAGAGGATTTAAATCTATCTGAGGAATTTCTTGAATTCTAAACTTTACCCCCGCAAGAGCACCTAAAATCAAGAATAGAGAACAAATGCTCAAAGCAATTGTTGGAGAATAACCATCAGCCAAAACTCCCCAGATTGCACTTCCAATAGCCATCCCCCCATAAGATGCCGTTTGATAAAGTGCTAAAGAACGAGCTACAACCCAGCGTGGTGTGGAGAGTTGTACAGATGTATTAAACAACGATAATGCCAAAACCCAACATAAACCTGCAGGAAATAAAGCGATATGGCTTATAATCAGTGAACGGCTTATTCCCAATAAAAAGCAAGAAAAGGCAAAACCAATAAATGCACTTGCAATAATTGTTTCTGAACGAAAATGATGCCGTACAAATTCATTAATAATACCTGCTGTCATGGCTCCTAACCCAAAACAACCCAGCAACGTACCATAAAGAAGGGCATTTCCTCCGAGAACTTTATGCGCAACAATTGGCAAAAGTGCTAAAATAGAAATTGCTCCTATACCAAAAAGGAACGCTCGAACCATAATACTTAAGAGATTAGGTGACATCGCAACATAACGCAAACCATCTGAGACAGCTCCTAACAGCCTTTCTCGTGGCAATGAGTTGTTTTCATAATTCGACTTCCAGAAAAACAACGCACCAATAAGAGGAATATAGCTTATAGCATTAAACAAAAAAGCAGCAGATGCCCCCAAAGTTGCAATGATGGCACCACCAATCGCAGGACCAACACTCCGCATCAAATTAAAGCCGACACTATTCAAACTAACAGCAGCAGGAATATTTTCCCTGCTCACAATATCTCCTATCGTTGCTTGCCAAGAAGGATTATAAAAAGCTGTACCACATCCAATCAAAAACGTAAAACATAACAAAAGCCAAGGTGTTAGAAATCCCATATAGGCTAAAATAGATAAACTCATGGATATGACCATCATCATAATCTGCGCACACAACATAATTTGACGCCGATTAAAATTATCAGCTAAGGCCCCTGCCATCAAAGAAAACATAACAAGTGGTAATGTTGTGGCACTTTGAACTAGCCCAACCATGGAATGCGAAGAACTAATCAAGGCCATTAACCACCCTGCTCCAACAGCCTGTATCAGCCCCCCTAAATTAGAAATAAGAGTAGATGACCATAAATTTCGAAATACCGAATTACGAAAAAGTTTTAATGTTGAAATGCTCTGCATCTTTTTCCTCCAAATCGGTATTTATCACTTTTGTTACCACATACACGCTCATAATCTTTGTATCAAAAGGATGCATAATTCTTTAAAAAACTTCTCATAAAACTCTATTTAAATCAATATTTCAAAACAAAAGCTTTTATTTAAAGAAAGACTTCAAAATGCTGTCAAGGACTAGTATTTTAACCTTCTTTCCTATATAAGAACGAAAATAGGTAAGAGTCTTCGACTTTTCCTGTTTTCTCACAGACCCTTGCTGAACGACATCTCGGCTATGGGTGGCCTTATGTTTCTTCGTTTTTGGAAAGGATAATACGATGTCGATTACAGCTGAACGTAAAAAAGCTCTTGTCGCAGAATACGCAAACAAAGTTGGTGATACAGGATCACCAGAAGTGCAAATTGCTGTACTTTCTGAACGTATTTCTAATTTAACAAACCACTTTAAATCTCACAAAAAAGATAATCATTCTCGTCGTGGTCTTTTGAAGATGGTATCTCAACGTCGGCGTCTTCTTGATTATCTTAAAGGAGTTGACCAAAATCGTTATCAGACACTTATAAAGAAGTTAGGTTTGCGTCGCTAAAAGAAAAATGGAAGTGGTATTTAAAAAACACCCATTTTTTCAACGTGTTGCTTTTAATTAAAAATTTTAAAAACTGATAAGTTATTATGGGATAGAACTGCTCATCGTTTCGCATTTAAGCAGTTTACTTCTTTTTTCTTGCAACAAAGATAAAAAGTATGTTGTCCATCCCAGATCTTGGAAGTATGCTACGCGAAACCAGAATGTGAGCAATCAAAGATTTAAACACTGGTCATTAAGGATAAAAAATGTTCAAAACGCACAAGATAGAAATTGAATGGGCCGGGCGTCCGCTCACCCTTGAAACAGGGAAAATAGCGCGTCAAGCTGATGGTGCAGTGATTGCCACCTATGGAGAAACGATTGTCTTAGCTACCGTTGTATCAGCCAAAATCCCAAAACCAGACCAGGACTTTTTTCCACTCACCGTTAATTATCAAGAAAAATCCTATGCTGTTGGTCGAATACCTGGGGGCTATTTAAAACGTGAAAGTCGACCAAGTGAAAATGAAACTTTGGTTTCACGTTTGATTGATCGCCCAATTCGTCCCCTTTTCGTTGAGGGATATAAAAATGATACACAAGTTATTGTTTCCGTTATACAGCATGATCTCGAAAACAATCCCGATATCCTTGCAATGATTGCATCTTCTGCCGCATTGACCCTGTCAGGTGTTCCTTTCATGGGGCCTATAGCCGGTGCCCGCGTTGGCTATTGTAATGGACAATATGTTCTTAATCCTCATATCGATGAAATGCCTGAATCAAAACTTGATCTTGTTGTTGCTGGAACAGAAAGTGCTGTTTTGATGGTTGAATCAGAAGCACAAGAATTACCGGAAGATATCATGTTGGGAGCTGTGATGTTTGGTCACAAAGGCCTTCAACCTGTCCTTGATGCTATTATAAAGCTTGCTGAAGTTGCTGCAAAAGATCCTCGTGATTTTGTTCCTGAAGATCTTTCTGAACTTGAAAAAGCGGTGCAGAAAATGGCAGAACAGGATATACGAAAGGCTTACACAATTACTGATAAGCAAGAACGTTATGCTGCAATTGATGCACTAAAAACAGAAATCCTCAATAAATTTATGCCAGAAACAGAAAAAGACTGTCAATTTAGTGCAGATCAAATTGCAACCGTATTTAAACAGTTGCAAGCAAAAATTGTTCGTGGAAACATTCTTGATACCCAAAAGCGTATTGATGGACGCAATCTTTCTACCGTGCGCCCTATCCAATCAGAAGTAAGTATTTTACCCCGCACACATGGATCCGCACTCTTTACCCGCGGAGAAACACAAGCTATTGTCGTTGCAACATTGGGAACTGGTGAAGATGAACAATATGTTGATTCTTTAACGGGTATGTATAAGGAAACATTCCTCCTCCATTATAATTTTCCACCATTTTCCGTGGGTGAAACAGGACGCCTTGGTTCTCCTGGTCGTCGTGAAATTGGACATGGCAAATTGGCATGGAGAGCAATTCACCCCATGTTGCCAAATAAAGAATCTTTTCCTTATACCATTCGTGCTGTCTCAGAAATTACTGAATCCAATGGATCTTCTTCTATGGCAACAGTTTGTGGAACGTCACTTGCTCTCATGGATGCTGGTGTTCCTCTAGCACGCCCTGTTGCTGGTATTGCTATGGGCTTGATTAAAGAAGGAGAACGCTTTGCTGTTCTTTCTGATATTTTAGGAGATGAAGATCATCTTGGAGATATGGATTTTAAAGTCGCAGGAACAGAAAATGGTATTACTGCCTTGCAAATGGATATCAAAATTGATGGTATTACCGAAGAGATTATGAAAATTGCGCTTGAACAAGCCAAAGGTGGCCGAATCCATATCCTTAATGAGATGGCGAAAGCTTTAACCAGTGCACGTGCTGAGCTGAGTGAATTTTCTCCGAGAATCGAAGTTATGAATATTTCTGTCGATAAAATCCGTGATGTTATCGGCTCTGGTGGTAAAGTTATTCGGGAAATCGTGGAACAAACAGGAGCAAAAATTAATATTGAAGATGATGGTACCATTAAAATTGCTTCTGCTGATGCTAAAACCATTGAAGCGGCAAAACGCTGGATCCATTCTATTGTTGATGAACCTGAAGTTGGTGCTATCTACCAAGGAACAGTTGTAAAAACTGCAGAATTTGGTGCATTTATAAACTTCTTTGGTTCTCGTGATGGACTCGTTCATATCTCTCAACTTGCATCAGAACGCGTCGCCAAAACAACCGATATTATTAAGGAAGGCGACAAAGTTTGGGTTAAGTTAATGGGCTTTGATGAGCGTGGAAAAGTTCGGTTATCAATGAAGGTCGTTGATCAAACAACCGGAAAGGAAATCACCGGTGATAAAGCGATGAATGAAGAAAAGTGCGTGGATGAAAAAAAACAACCTGAAAATAAGCGCCACCGTAAGAAAAAAGAAGAGTAAGCCTTTCTTCTTATCAATCATGAAATGCCATCCCAATATTGGAATGGCATTTTTCTTTGAAAGAGCCCTATGTGTTATTATTTTTGCCTTTTGAAAATCATGAACTCCCGTATCCAGATCCAAGCCAATGTTGGCTGAGTTTCGGTTTAACAGAAGTTCCGGCTCAAAAATGGGCGCAAAATTTAAAAATTATTACGCCTTGGCGACCAGATTTTTTAAAATTTGTCGATACTCAATTTCACTGCTCTCCTCAAATAGATAAAACTTTCAACTATGATGGTGCATTTTTACATTTGAGCAAATATCGTGGTTTTAATCAAAATTGTTTTCTTGATTTATTAGAATGCGTTAAACCCAATGGATGGGTTGTGATCAGTGGGAATAAAACTGCTGGTGCTGCTTCAATGATGAAATGGGTCAAAAATATTGTCCCCATCACCAATAAACTGTCTAAAAATCATGGTCTGGTATTTTGGCTGCAAGTTCCTCCACAAATAGAGAAACAGAATATTGTACAATTGCGCTCACCACCGCTTACTTTTGGTAAATTTCAAACTACTTCTGGTATGTTCTCACACGGTCGTATTGATCCAGGATCTGCTGCGCTTGCTTCTTATATGCTCAAAGTTATTTCTGGAAAAACAGCTGATTTTGGTGCTGGATGGGGTTATCTTTCTCACGTTGCGCTTGAAAGAAGTGAAAAACTCACTGCTCTCGACCTTTATGAAGCAGACTACAATGCTTTGAGAGCAGCGAAACAGCACCTTAAATCCATAACAACTCCTTTTCCAATTCATTTTTATTGGCATGACCTTGTACATGAACCTATCACAAATCTATATGACACAATCATTTCAAATCCACCGTTTCACACACAACAAACAACAGATGTTTCATTAGGAAAAAATTTTATTATAAATGCTGCAAAGTGCTTAAAGCCAAGCGGCAGTCTGCTTTTTGTTGCAAACCGCCACCTGCCTTATGAAACATTATTAAAAAATATTTTCCGCACAGTGTTGATACACGAACAACCCCATGGTTTCAAAATTATCGAAGCACGCAGATAAACAGAACAAGCAGTAACTTTCAAAGAATAAAACGTGAAAGATCGATATCAGCAGCAAGCTCGCCAATAGATTTTCTCACGTAAGCAGCATCAATTGTAAATGTTGTTCCAGCTTTATCAGGCGCAGTGAAAGAAATTTCATCCAAAACGCGCTCCATCACCGTTTGCAAACGACGTGCTCCTATATTTTCAATCCTTGCGTTTAAATCTACAGCAATATCTGCTAAAGCATCAATAGCATCATCTGTAATTTCCAAATGAACCTCTTCCGTTGCCATAAGAGCGATATATTGTTTAATCAAACTAGCTTCTGGTTCCGTTAGAATGCGTCGTAAATCTTCCCTTGTTAAAGGGTTGAGCTCCACACGGATGGGCAAACGTCCTTGAAGTTCCGGTAATAAATCAGATGGCTTGGAAACATGAAATGCACCTGAGGCAATAAAAAGAATATGATCGGTTTTTATTTGCCCATATTTTGTAGAAATTGTTGTTCCTTCAACCAAAGGCAAAAGATCCCGTTGAACGCCCTCACGCGAAACCGCAACACTTGCTCCACCATCCCTGGTTGCAATTTTATCAATCTCGTCGATAAAAACAATACCGTCATTTTCAGCAACACGAAGCGCCTCTTGAATAATTTGCTCCTGATCAAGGAGTTTTTCAGATTCATCATCAATGAGCGGCTTAAAAGCATCTCTTACTGTCGTCTTACGGACTTTTGTACGACTGCCCATTTTTCCCAAAATATCTGATAAATTCATAATACCCATTTGCGCCCCAGGCATACCAGGAATATCAAAGGTTGAAGCACTACTGCTATTATTATCGGCGACTTCAATTTCAATCTCTTTTTCATCCAATTCACCTTCACGCAATTTTTTACGAAAACTATCACGAGTAGTAGGACTTGCTGTTTTACCAACAAGGGCGTCTAAAACACGCTCTTCAGCATTCACGTGGGCCTTTTCTTTTATTTCATCCCGTTTCTTTTCACGCACAAGAGAAATGGCAATTTCAACAAGATCTCGAATAATTTGCTCAACATCACGTCCCACATAACCAACTTCAGTAAATTTAGTCGCTTCTACTTTAACGAAGGGTGCTCCAGAAAGTTTTGCTAATCGACGTGCAATACCAGTTTTACCAACACCTGTTGGCCCTATCATTAAAATATTTTTTGGCATAACTTCTTCACGCATCGGCTCATCAAGCTGTTGCCTACGCCACCGATTGCGCAGTGCAATAGCTACAGAGCGTTTGGCATCATTTTGGCCAATAATAAAACGATCAAGTTCAGAAACAGTCTCACGAGGGGAAAATACAACACACATTTAAATAGCTTTCTCTAAAGAAGATAATTCTGCATCCAATGTTTCAATCGTAAAATGATCATTGGTGTAAACACAAATTTTAGCGGCAATAGCCATAGCTTTACGAGCAATAGTTTCTGCATCCAAATCCAAATCCATGAGTGCACGCGCTGCCGAAAGCGCAAAATTTCCTCCAGAGCCAATTGCCATAACCCCATCTTCTGGTTCTAAAACATCACCAAGCCCTGTTAGAGCCAAAGTTACTTTCTTATCAGCCACGAGCATCATTGCTTCGAGACGACGCAAATAGCGATCTGTTCTCCAATCTTTTGCAAGTTCTACACAGGCACGCATAAGCTGATCAGGATATTGTTCAAGCTTTGTTTCCAATCTCTCCAGTAATGTAAAAGCATCTGCCGTAGCACCTGCAAAACCAGCAATAACCACTCCGTTCTTTCCAAGACGACGCACTTTACGTGCATTGCCTTTCATAATTGTCTGTCCAAGAGAAACCTGACCATCACCGGCCATCACGACTTTTCCACCTTTTCGTACCGTAATAATTGTTGTACCATACATTATGTCTGGCTTATGTTCTGTCATAAGGAAACTCCTTAATATTAACTTTACTTTTTAATATTGATTTCTTTTCATACAATGTAAAACTCAATTACTATTGTCCTATTTAAGAACATATACAGCAAAACACAATGATTCAGCATAACTCAATTTGTTGAAAATGGAAAAATGATATCATTGTTGTCAATGTAAATTACTGCTAAATAGCTTTATATAAACAGTTTGTGCTTTTTAGAGGAAAATTATGAAAAAAATAGCCATAGGGACCTTAGGTGGAACAATTGCAATGACGGCTGATAGTTTTGGTCACATGCAACCAACTTTAACTTCAGATAACCTCATAAAAAGTGTTCCTGCTTTAAATAACGTTGCTGATATTCATGCACAAACATTAATGCAAATACCAAGTGGATCTTTATCGTTTCAAATGCTTTTTGAAATAATTAAGTGGGCAAAACAACAAATAAACGCTGGTGCAGAAGGTATTGTTTTAACACAAGGGACTGATACTCTGGAAGAAACAGCTTTTTTTCTTTCTCTTTATTGGAAAGAAGCTGAACCTCTCATCATAACCGGTGCTATGCGCATGCCTCATGAAGCGGGAGCCGATGGCCCAGCTAATATTTTAGCAGCCACTCGCGTTGCGGCAGCCCCACAAAGTCGTAACAGAGGCGTTCTCGTTGTCATCAATGATACAATTCATTCACCTTATTGGCTCTATAAAAGCCATACCGTCAAAGTCGAAACATTTCAATCAGGTCTTGCAGGTGTTTTAGGAACTATTTTAGAGGGAAAACTTATTTATTTCAATGATCGAAAATTTTTCCCAAAAACGTTTGATTTTCCCCAAAACCATGATCATCAAATTGCACTCCTCTATTCCTCTTTATCTTCTGATGCACAATTAATGAAACTCTGCCTCGAAAGTGGGTATTATGCTGGGCTTGTTATCGCCGGTTTTGGTGCAGGACACTGTAGTTTTCAAGCGGCAGACCTCGTACAACAATATGCACAAAAAATACCAATCATTATTGCTAGTCGTTGTTGTAATGGCTCCACAACTCGTATAACTTATGGCTATAAAGGCTCAGAAATCGATATGATTGCTTCTGGTGCGCTCATGTCTGGTTATTTATCAGCCGTAAAAGCGCGTCTACTTTTATGGGCTTTTTTGGCGCAAGGGTATTCATTGGAACAAATCCGTGTAGATTGGAATGACTGGACGATAAGCTAACAAAAAATGACCTATTATCTTGAAGAAGAGAGCATGAAAAACAAAATTTACTTGAATACAAAGCCGTTCACATGTCCGTTCTTAATCGATTGCTGCGGCAAAAAAATTCTCGACCAATACAAATGATTGATACGACTATACAAAAAATTAATCAGAAAGATAATCTGGTCAAATCCGTTTCTGACCGATATTCACCCTACCGTGTCTTTACTGCACAACAATGGTCAGAGTTTCGTGCAGATACACCTCTTACTTTGACTTTTGATGAAATTAAGCGTTTACGCTCTATGGATGATCCTATCGATCTTGAGGAAGTTCAACGCATTTATCTTTCTTTATCGCGTTTGTTATCATGCCATGTTGAAGCCGTACAGGAACTTTTTCACAAACGTCAGAAGTTTCTCCATCAAGAAGAGATGAGGAAAACGCCTTTTATTATTGGAATTGCTGGTTCTGTAGCAGTAGGAAAATCAACCACTGCTCGCATTCTTCAAGAACTATTGAAACGTTGGACATCTAGTCTTAAAGTTGATCTGATCACAACGGATGGTTTTCTCTATCCTAACGCAATCTTACAGCAAAAAAATCGTATGAATCGTAAAGGATTTCCTGATTCTTATGACATTAAAAAATTGCTATGCTTTCTTTCTGCTATAAAAGCAGGTGTCGGAAATATTCGTGCTCCGCTTTACTCACATATGACCTATGATGTTCTAGAAAACCAGACAATTGCCATTGACCATCCTGATATTTTAATTGTTGAAGGTATTAATGTATTACAGGTCAGTGATCTTCCTAAAGATGGGAAAGCCATTCCTTTCGTATCTGATTTTTTTGATTTTTCAATTTATGTCGATGCTGAAACAGAAGTCATTCGTCACTGGTATTTGGAACGTTTTAAACGTTTGCGTAAAACAGCTTTCCAAAATCCTGAATCCTATTTTCATCGTTATGCCCACCTCAATGAAAAAGAAGCCTCAAAAATTGCTGAGGATCTTTGGCAAACGATTAATTTAAAAAATTTACAAGAAAATATATTGCCAACACGACCAAGGTCCAATCTCATTCTACGAAAGGGAAAAAATCATTTGGTCGAATATGTCGCACTTAGACGACTATAAGGATCTCATAACTATGCACCACCACCCCATTCATTTTACCTCAACGCGTATCGATAACAGTTGCCCTATCATCTTGGTAAACCAAAGAACTCTTGCCAACTTATCACTTGATGCGTCAACAACAGCATGGATAAAAGTTAATGACTTTACTGGTAAAGCAGGACAAATACTCTTTATTCCTCACGAAACGGGGCATTTAAAAAAAGTTTTATTTGGAATTGGCAATGGTAACGATCCTTTTATCACAGGAGTTCTTGCTCAAAAACTTCCTGCTGGTCAATGGCATTTAGAAGGTACAAACTCTGATGAAATAAATACCTATCTTGGATTAGCATTCGGCAGTTATAAATTTAATCGCTATCGTCAAAATTCTTCTTTCAAATCATTATCTATCCATGTCAATGAGGCAATTGATCTTAATGAACTCCAACGAATTTATGAAGCTGTCTTCTTTGTCCGTGATCTCATTAATATTCCAGCCAATGATATGAACCCTGATACTCTCGAAAAAGAAGTACGACAACTAGGAAAAATTTATGGTGCTCATGTCCAAAGTATTTGTGGAGATGATCTCTTAACCCATAACTTTCCGATGATTCATGCCGTAGGACGAGCAGGCAGTACTCCACCACGACTGATTGAGTTACTCTGGGGCCAAGAACATCATCCTAAAATAACGTTGGTGGGCAAAGGCGTAACTTTTGATACTGGAGGACTCGATATTAAATCAGCCAATAACATGTTGCTTATGAAAAAAGACATGGGGGGTGGAGCAAACGTTTTGGGATTGGCTAAACTTATCATGGATGCAAAATTACCTTTCCGTCTACGCGTTTTGATTCCAGCTGTAGAAAATGCAATTTCTGCGAATGCTTACCGACCAGGTGATATTCTCAAAAGTCGTAAAGGTTTAAGTGTTGAAGTAGGTAATACAGATGCTGAAGGGCGACTTGTCCTTGCCGATGCACTCGCCTATGGTGATGAAGAAAGTCCACAATTCATGCTTTGCATGGCTACTTTAACAGGAGCAGCACGCACAGCATTAGGACCAGATCTTCCGGCATTTTATTGTAATGATTCACTATGGGCACAACAAATTTCTGAATCTGCTCACGCTGTTTTTGATCCTCTTTGGCAAATGCCCCTTTGGAAACCTTACCAAGAGATGTTATCATCACCAATTGCTGACCTTAACAATGTAACTGGAAATAGCTTTGCTGGCTCTATAATCGCTGCTTTATTTCTTAATTCTTTTGTTGAAAAAACTGAACATTTTGCGCATTTTGACCTTTATGGATGGGTTCCAAAAGAAAAACCAGGATACCCTATTGGTGGATCAGCACAAACTATCCGTGCCCTTTATAATATTTTTAAAAATGAGTTTTGACACAAATATCCACAAAAATGGACAATTTTGCAGCTTAAAGAATAATTGGTCTTACACTGTGTTCTTGGTTTTATTGGAAGATAAAAATCTTACCAAGACAGTTTTCGTGAGTCTTCTTAAAGGTGAGATGCCCAAAAATGGAAAGCAAAAAAATGATCTCTAAAGACCCAAGGCTTTATGCATTCAGAGATGATCTAGCAGATCAACGTCTTGAAACAGAAATTACAGCTCAGCGCTTTGTTCAAGGTAAAAAAAGACGTGTTAATACCGCGGTCGCCGGACTTTTTAAAGAAAATAGTAAAAACAGTGAAAGACAAACAGAATGCTTATTCGGAGAAGAGCTTCTCATTTTTGAACAAGGGGAAACGATGTCGTGGGGGCAATCACTCAAGGATGGTTATGTCGGTTATATTGATACAAAAGTTCTTTGTTCATCAACCATAAAACAAACACATGTGGTTTCAGTACCACGCACATTTAAATATTTACACGCTGACTTACGTGGACCGATAAGCTCCCCTTTATCTATGGGAAGCAAAGTCAGTGTTGTTGATGAAATTGAAGTCCGTGATACAACGTATTCTATTCTTGAAAATGGAACAGCAATCATTACGAGCCATCTCAGCCCCATTGGACGCGTATATAAAGATTATGTCACAGTTGCAGAAACCTTTATCCGTACACCTTATCTTTGGGGTGGTATCAGCGGTTTTGGAATTGATTGTTCGGGACTCATTCAGCTCTCTATGATGATGACCGATCAAATAGTTTTACGAGACACCGATATGCAGCAAGAAACTGTAGGCAAGCTTCTTACAGACACTGATAAACTTCAACGAGGTGATTTAATTTTTTGGAAAGGTCATGTGGCTATTATGATTGATCATGAAAATATTATTCACGCTAATGGTTTTTCTATGGACGTTATGATCGAGCCATTGGAAGAAGCAATTACGCGTATCGCTAAAAAAAATCAATACCCCATTGCAAAACGTCGCCCAATTCAAGAAATTTAATACATGCCTCCTATAAAAAATTAATTGAATGTTTTTTTATTATACAATAGATTGATTTATAAGGATAATTATCCATTATTTACTCTGTGTCAAGCATTCTAAATATCGTAAAATTCTCTCATTTCAAATCGGTTTTTATGTTGAATCAATCAAAATCGCTTGCTTGTTCATCACAAGCAAAATTGATGTATAAGTAAAAATATCCCTTATGAAGGTTCTCAAATGCCAAGAGCTATCATAATAACATTGGGACCAACTTACTCCTTCGTAAGCGTAAAGATAGTATGCTCAATAGATTTTACATTATTTCCATATTTCCATGGGAGCTTTAACGTTATACCATTTACTAGTGCGGCACGAAACGGGTTTTGGAGCATTGCGAAATGCCTCTTTTAAACAAGCTCGTGAATACGCAGCACAATGCCGCTCTACATTACGTAAAGAACGCGCTCCTCTTAATCAAAAGCAACATTTTTGATCTTTTCTTAAAATTCATATTCATTTAGAAATCTTTATCAATATTCGCCTATCTTTAAATACTGAGAAAACTAATCGACCGTCTTACTGAAGAACTTTCATTAAAATATCATATAGTCAATTATAAATCGTATTACATAACTTAAATAAGAGTTCTTAATATTATCATATTTCACTGTTTCAAATACCTTTATTACAAGTCAATAGAGAAATAAGCGTATTATAAAAAAATGAAAATAAAGATTACTACGCAGATTTATTATTTCTTTTCTATTCAGTTTTATGTTTTTTTAAATATACAAAAATAATATATTCCTTATTTATATACTTACCTAGGTAGCTTTTTCTCCATCTCTCATACCATAGATATGTATGATATATAGTTCTCTAAGAAGTCTTATTTTCATGTTTTCTTTTATATTTAATCATTCATTAACCGTATGTTTTATTTTTTTAAAATTATTTTTTAAATTACATACCACTCTTTTTATTCGTACGTTATTGAACATTTTTTTGATTGGGAAATCGTATAACATCAAGAAAAATAAAACTTATGATTACAAAACAATACGTTATTATATAATATATGTATTACATATGATAATTAGGATTTTGGTCATGTAAAACAATCTCTAATAATAAACACAAAGCGTTCTTTTTTAAAGCATTTTTTGAATTTTTTCTATTATTGATATCTTATGAAATAAATACTCCTAATATCTCTCAGTGCATCCAAGACAATCTCTCAATGATAATCGCGAAAAGTATAAATCCATTATCTACCACCATTTTTATGCTTATAAAGCGTGCAAAGGCATCATTATATACTTTGCTAATTCTCAATGTTGCGATAACCCTTGGCTAGTGGAGAGTGTTCTTTCAGCACGTATTTTATTTCTTTCTTAAATAATTTTAACATGCCCCGCCCCGCTTGGAACATGAAAAAGAATGATTTTGATTAATTTAAAATAAGACAGTTTTGAAATGAGAAAATTTTTTACGACTCTGGACTTCCCCATGCAACATAAAAAATTATATTATCATTATAACTCAATATATTGGTTTATATTTAAACAATATTCCCTGCTTATAACACATCAAAGAAGGTGATTTTTCAATACCTGAACCAATGGTTTATCAGCATCAGGCATAGGGTATTTATCAAGATCATTAATAAAAACCCATTCTAAATTTTGCCCTTCTCGTCCTTGTGCAACGCCCTCATAATGGTTACAAAGATACAATGGCATTAAGAGATGAAATGTTTTATAGCTATGACTTGCAAATGTTAAAGGGTGTAAATTATTTGGTTGAACATAAATACCAAGCTCTTCCTCTAGTTCACGAATCAATGATGCTTCCGGAGTTTCACCTTGCTCAACCTTGCCACCAGGAAACTCCCATAAACCAGCTAGTGATTTTCCTTCAGGACGCTTAGTTAGCAAAACACGATTATTCTGATCGAACAATGCGCATGCAACAACAAGAAGAATGGAACTTTTTATACACATATCACTCCCCAATAGGGATCATAAAGATAACTGTCTTTATCTATCATACCCCTCCTGCTCCTAAAAGAACTTACATCCTTCATTTTTTCTGAAAAATAATAAGCTGTTAAATATAAAATGCATCCGTTAACTTCTATAATTGCTGTTGATCATAACGTACTCTTTTGTTAAATCGCAAGACCAAACTGTCGCTGTACCATTACCCAAACCGATATCAACACGAATTGTGATGTGCTTACCTTGCATATAAGTACCTATTGTCTCTTCACAATATTCAGGATCTCGTTCGCCATTGATCGCCACACGATGCTCACCAAACCAAATCGTCAATAGATCACGATCGACTTCAACACCAGCCTTCCCAACTGCCATAACCACCCGTCCCCAATTCGCATCTTCACCGGCAATAGCCGTTTTTACGAGCGGTGAATTTGCAATTGATAAAGCAATAGTTTTAGCTGCATTATTTGTTGTAGCACCAATTACATTAACCTCAATTAAATGACGAGCACCTTCACCATCACAAACAACTTGTAATGCGAGCTCGTGCAAAAGTGCACTCAAGTGCTTTGAGAACACTTCATAACGCGGATCTGTTTTACATCTAATGCAGGGAAAATGTTCTTTCCCTGTCGCAAACAACATAAGCGTATCTGAAGTTGAGGTATCGCTATCAACAGTAATTGAATTGAAAGAACCCTCAACTGCCTCTGATAACATGGATTGGAGTGCATCCGAAGAAATGGTAGCATCACTAACCACAAATGACAGCATTGTCGCCATATCGGGTGCAATCATACCAGCACCTTTTGCAATTCCATTAATGGTAACACGCTCTCCCCCACAGTCAAAAGTGCGCGTCGCAAGTTTTGGAAATGTGTCCGTTGTCATTATGGCTTTTGCAGCTTCCAACCAATTTCCCTCTTCTGCTGTCTCTGTCATACCTGGTAAAAGATTGACAATACCCGAGGCATCCATTGGCTCACCAATAACACCTGTGGAAGCTATAAAAACTTCATCTTCTCTAACCTTTAAAGCGTTCGCTGCTGCATATATTATTTCATTCGTTGTGTGCTTTCCTTTGCTTCCTGTAAAAGCATTTGCATTTCCAGAATTTACAACAACAGCTCTAGCAACCCCATGAGGAAGCGATGCGCGACAATGCTCTACAGGAGCAGATGGACATTTAGAACGTGTAAAAACGCCTGCCACACTCGCTGGCTCATCGAATATGATCAAAAGAAGATCTGTACGACCTTTATATTTAATCCCAGCTTCAACTGTTGATATCCGTACACCAGATAATGGAGAAAGCTCCTGGATCTTTTGAGGCGACAAAGGAGAGACTTTCAAAACCACAATATGCTTTCTATAAAAAAATGAAATGATTGCAGATCAATAACCTCTCATAGAAAACTGCTAGATTTTTTGAACAAAACCAACCTAGCAAATTATCTATTAAAGAGGCTATCTACTTATTTTCCTAGCTATTCCGTATCTTCTTCATCGGACGTCTCATCGGGAAGCAGCGTCCCATTTTGATGAAGCGATTCCATGATTTTTGTAACATTAGGATCAGGGTATTTCACATCTATCTTGCTACGCAAATCAACAATCAGTTCTTGATAGCGCTTTTTTATTAGCTGTGTCCGCAACATCTCTTTAACATCATCAAATGCAGGCGGTTGTTTTACACGACGATCTTCTAATTTAATAATATGCCAACCAAAAGGACTTTCAACGGGTTGTTTTGTGTATTCGCCAACTTTCAAACCAAATGCGGCATCTTCAAAAGGCTTGACCATTTGACCATGGCTAAAATAACCAAGATCACCCCCAACGGCAGCAGAACCATCTGTTGAACTTTTCTTTGCAATCTCTTCAAAATTTTCGCCTTTATTTAAATGCTTAATGATAGCTTCTGCTTCTTTTCTCGTTTTGACCAAAATATGACGCGCTTTAACCTCATCCTCTTTAGGTAAAGCAGCGACTTCTTGCTTATAAAGAGCTTCCAAATCAGTATCCGATATTTTGTCAACAATCGTCTGTTTAAAATAAAGCTGTTGAAGAACATTATCACGCATGACTGCCATACGTTTATCGTAAGCTTCTGTCTTATCAAGACCTTTTCTTCTTGCTTCTTTTGCAAGTGCCTGCATATCTAAATAAGCTTTTAGAACCATCATACGACGTTGTTCATCAGGAAAACGTGCTAAATTAGGATTTATTTCAAGTGCTAAATCATCCAATTGACCTGCTGTAATATTTTTCCCATCAATAACTGCCATAACATGAGAAGGAGAAATTGCTTTTTCAGAAGCTTTCTCCAAAGTTTTTAAATCATTCGATGGTGAATTCACACCTTCTTGAGCTTTCACCCCTAAACTTGTACTTGCCAATAAAGTTGATGCTAAAAACAGCGTGATAAAGTTGAATTTCATAAATATACTCCTTAAAAGTGAAGGCAGGTTCAAGATTCCAATTTTCTTTACCATAACACTTTATTCTTTAAATATAGAGAAATAAATTAGTAATTTCATCGTAAAAAATATAAAATCGTTCTTTTATCTCAGTTTCTAAAACCCTATCTAATGCAAATGAAAAACATGATCATAGAGAAAAATGACATATTGTATCTTCAATTACTTTGTATTGTATCAGTTAAATAGCATACCTAAAGTTGACATAGCGCGCTTAGCCTCTTATCTCTACGTTACAATTAAAATGGAAAATTGCACACCAGCAAGTATAATGGTACCATCTGCATTTCATTATATCTCTAATGATATCAGAAAACTTAAAGAAAATGTAGAGAATGGGGAAAACGTATGAATTACCCAACAAAAGTGACAATAATTAAAAGAAAGGGCCAGTGATGGTCGGTTTAGGTGTTTTTGCACGTAAATTTTTTGGTTCAGCTCATGAGCGACGCCTCAAAGCACTCCGCCAAAAAGTTGCACAAATTAATGCTTTGGAAGAACAATTCGTAAAATTAAGTGATGAGCAGCTTTACCAAAAAACAGATGCCTTTCGTAAACGTCTTAGTGGAGGTGAAAGTATTGATTTGCTCTTACCAGAAGCTTTCGCAACTGTTCGTGAAGCAGCAAAACGTGTTTATGACATGCGTCCTTTTGACGTGCAACTTATTGGTGGAATGGTCCTTCACGACTGCGGCATAGCTGAAATGCGTACTGGTGAAGGTAAAACATTAATGGCAACTCTACCAATTTATCTCAATGCATTGGAAGGTAAAGGCGTTCATGTTGTGACAGTAAACGATTATCTCGCCAGTCGTGATGCTGAAACAATGGGGAAAATTTTTAGTTTTCTAGGGCTTACAACAGGCGTGATTCTTCATGATCTTGATAGTGAAGCCCGCCGAGAGGCATATGCATGCGATATCACCTATGCCACAAATAATGAACTAGGTTTTGACTATTTGCGTGATAATATGGCCTTCGATCATAGTCAAATGGTCCAACGTGGACATCATTACGCAATTGTTGATGAAGTTGATTCGATTCTTATTGATGAAGCCCGTACTCCCCTTATTATTTCTGGTCCTCTAGAAGATCGTACTGACTTCTATAACCTTATTGATACATTTATTCCTGCCTTAACTCCAGAAGACTATGAAATAGACGAAAAACAAAAAACAACGACCTTTACCGAAGTTGGTACTGAAAAAATTGAAAAAATGCTCGAACAAGCTGGGCATCTTAAAGGTGAGAGTCTTTATGACATAGAAAATGTCGCTATCGTTCATCATGTCAATAATGCTCTAAAAGCTCATAAACTGTTTGCTCGCGATAAAGATTATATTGTTCGCAATGATGAGATCGTTATTATTGACGAATTTACAGGGCGAATGATGCCTGGGCGGCGTTATTCTGAAGGACTTCATCAAGCTTTAGAAGCTAAAGAGCATGTTGCTATTCAACCAGAAAACCAGACACTTGCTTCCATCACTTTCCAAAATTACTTCCGTATGTATAGAAAATTATCTGGCATGACTGGAACTGCAACAACAGAAGCCGAAGAATTCAGAAATATTTATGGTCTTGACGTTGTCGAAGTTCCTACAAATTTGCCAATACAACGTATTGATGAAGATGATGAGATTTATCGAACAGCAGAAGAGAAATATCGGGCAATTGTGCGTGATATCCGTCAAGCACACGAAAAAGAACAGCCTATTCTTGTTGGAACAACCTCTATTGAAAAATCAGAACAATTGGCAGAACGTTTGCGAAAAGAAGGCATTACCGATTTTAGAGTCTTAAATGCTCGCTATCACGAACAAGAAGCATATATCATTGCGCAAGCAGGAGTTCCTAGAGCTCTCACCATTGCAACCAACATGGCAGGACGCGGTACGGATATACAACTTGGTGGTAATGTTGAAATGCGTATTCGACAAGAGTTACAGGATATCCCCGAAGGTCCAGAGCGGACAGCTAAAATTGAAGAAATAAAAAAAGATGTCAAGCAACTTAAAGAAAAAGCTTTAGCGGCTGGAGGGCTTTACGTTATCGCTACTGAACGTCATGAAAGCCGTCGTATTGATAACCAGCTTCGTGGACGTTCTGGTCGCCAAGGCGATCCTGGTCGCTCAAAATTCTTTCTCTCTCTTCAAGATGATCTTATGCGTATCTTTGGCTCCAACCGTATGGATGGTATGCTACAAAAACTTGGATTGAAAGAAAATGAAGCTATTATCCATCCATGGATTAATAAAGCCCTTGAAAAAGCACAAAAAAAGGTCGAAGCACGAAACTTTGAAATTCGTAAAAATCTACTAAAATATGATGATGTCATGAATGATCAACGCAAAGTTATTTTTGAACAGCGTATGGAGGTCATGAATGCAGATGATTTATCAGAAATGATCCTTGAAATGCGTAATGAAGTCGTAGAGGATCTCGTAGAGGCTTATATTCCATCAGGGACATATTCTGAAAAATGGGATGCAAAAACTCTCGAAGAAGAGCTTCAACAACTCTTTAATCTTGAGCTTCCAGTGGAAGAATGGGCAAAAGAAGATGGAATTGCCGAGGAGCAAATTCTAGAGCGTGTATCAGATGCTGTTACAAAACTTGAAAATGATCGTACTGAACGATATTCTCCAGAAGTTATGGCTTATTTTCACAAAGCAGTGTTGCTCGAAACTATTGACACGTTATGGCGTGAACATCTGGTAAGTTTAGACCATTTGCGTTCTGTTGTTGGGTTTCGTGGTTATGCGCAGCGGGATCCACTCAATGAATATAAGACAGAATCATTTGAACTCTTTCAAAGTATGTTGAAAAATTTGCGCAGAATTGTCACTTCTAAACTTATGCGCTTCGAAATTATTCAACAACCCACAGAACCAACCATGCCTGAGCAAACGGATGCTGTTTCATCCGTCTTTAATGATCAAAGTCAAGAAAATGCTCCAACCTTATGGGCACGATCACAAGAAAATAGATTTGTTAATCCACAAGATCGTGACCCTAACGATATAACCACATGGGGAAAAGTTGGACGTAATGAGCGTTGTCCTTGCGGTTCAGAGAAAAAATACAAACACTGTCATGGAGCCTTTGTTTGAAAAGTAAACTATGCAAATGAATAAAAAGCGAAATTATGAGCAAGAATTGCGCACAGCTGGTTTAAGAGTAACACGTCAACGACGTGTTATTCTTGATATTTTGACGGATACAAATGATCATCCCAATGCATTTGAAATTTTTCAGCGTGCAAACAAAATAGATTCGAATATTTCACTCTCAACGGTTTATCGAACCATGAAAATATTAGAAGGAAATGGAACAATTCATCGCCATAGCTTTAGTGGTGGTCCATCTCGTTTTGAGCAAGCAGATGGGCAACATCATGATCATCTTATTGATATAGAAACAGGACAAGTTATCGAGTTTCATTCTGATGTTATTGAAAAGCTGCAAGAGGAAATTGCAAAATCCCTTGGCTATGATATTATTCATCATCGCCTTGAACTTTACGGAAAAAAAAACTCTTAAAAAAATGATTATATATCATTAGATAAAATACCTCAGGCAAATCAAATTTTATAAAAATTTACCTTTAAAATATAATAGTTTTCATTGGCAAAAAAAAAGAATTGCTTTATTACCTCTTTTTGTATGATGCTATACGGTAATTCATTGCCGATATTATCACAAAAAATCATTGCAAAAAAATATTATAAAAATTGTATTATGAAAAATTAGGCCAATATTATCATGGTTTCTTTGCCACAAGATCGTATGAAACAGCTTGAAAAGCGCTTTGAAATAATTGAAAGCCAAATGACAACAAATCCAAATGCTGAAACATATGTCAAATTAGCTTCTGAATATGCAGAACTACAACCCGTTATTACCTCTATACGCGCATTAAATGCTCTTTACGGAGAGATTACAGAATTAGAAGCGATTATCAACGATAAACAAACAGATATAGAGATGCGTAACCTTGCCCAGGAAGAGCTACCATCGTTATATAAAAAAGGAGAGAAATTTGAAAAAGAACTCCAGATTCTGCTTTTGCCTAAAGATGTTGCTGATGAAAAAAGCGCTATTATTGAAATTCGAGCAGGAACGGGTGGATCAGAAGCAGCACTTTTTTCCGGTGATCTTTTTCGCATGTATGAACGTTATGCCCATGCTCACCATTGGAAAGTAGAAGTTATTTCACTCAGTGAGGGGGAAGTTGGCGGATATAAAGAGATTATTGCTAGCATTTCAGGAAAAGGTGTCTTTTCTAAATTGAAATATGAATCAGGTGTCCATCGTGTGCAACGCATCCCTGAAACAGAGACAGGTGGACGTATCCATACATCTGCTGCTACCGTTGCTGTACTTCCAGAGGCTGAAGATATTGATATTGATATTCGTCCTGAAGATATTCGTATCGACACAATGCGTGCATCTGGAGCAGGAGGACAGCATGTTAATACAACGGATTCAGCTGTTCGTATCACGCATATTCCAACAGGAATTATGGTCGTACAAGCAGAAAAATCACAACATCAAAACAGAGCACGAGCCCTTCAAATTTTACGGGCACGCTTATTCGATATCGAACGACAAAAAGCAGAAAATGAACGTTCAGCTTCCCGTAAGAGCCAAGTTGGTTCTGGTGATCGTTCAGAACGTATTCGTACCTATAATTTTCCACAAGGACGCATCACGGATCACCGTATTAATCTGACCCTGTATAAGCTTGATCGCATATTGGAAGGAGATCTTGATGAACTTATTCATGCACTCATCTCAGATCACCAAACAGCACTCCTGATGGAAATGGACAATAATTGAACAAATATTCTTTCAAAAATGTCATCCAACAAACTCAAGAAAAATTGCGCATGAAAGGAATTTCTGAAGCCAATCTCGATGCGAAAATACTCATTGAATGGATAACAGGAATAAATGCTGCTGAAAGAATTTCTCAACCAGATATACCTCTATCTTCTGAGCACATTACACAAATAGAACAGGCTGTCCAACGGCGGATTGCAGGCGAACCCGTCTACCGTATTATAGGAGAACGAGAATTTTATGGCATATCCTTCGCTTTGTCTCAAGAGACGTTAGAACCCCGTCCTGATACAGAAACGTTGATAGATCTTGTTCTCCCTTTCCTCAAAAAATATGTCGAAAATTCGAGAAAAATAACACTCCTTGATATGGGGACAGGAAGTGGCGCCATTGCCATTGCCATTCTTAAACACATTCCACAATCCTATGCAGTCGCTGTCGATATTTCTGAAGATGCCCTTAAAACAGCGACAAAAAATGCAAAAAATGCTGAAGTAATACATCGCTTCACACCTCTTCTTAGCGATTGGTTTAATTCTGTCACTGGTCGCTTTGATTTCATTGTTTCCAATCCACCTTATATCCCCGCAAAAGATATCAAAAAACTTGCAAAAGAAGTGCGCTTACATGATCCATTACGCGCTCTTATCGGTGGAAAAGATGGTCTTGATTTTTATCGTAAGCTCGCCCATGAAGCAGCCAACCACTTAAAAGAAAACGGCACTATCGCTGTTGAAATTGGTTACTCTCAAGAAAAAGAAGTTTGCAATTTGTTTGAAACAAATGGCTTTCAATGTTTAGAAATGCGCAAAGACCTCAGTGGAATACCCCGCGCACTTCTATTTGCATGCAAACATTAAAATTCCCAATCATCATCCGTGGTAGCAACCGCCTTGCCAATGACATAAGAAGAACCAGCCCCTGAAAAAAAGTCATGATTTTCGTCAGAGTTTGGTGATAAAGCTGCCAAAATAGCGGGATTAACACGACAAACCTCAGGGGGGAAAAGAGCTTCAAAACCTAAATTCATTAAAGCCTTGTTAGCATTATAATGAAGAAAAATTTTAACATCTTCCGTCAATCCAAGTGCATCATAAAGATCTTCAGTATATTTGCACTCGATGTTATAAAGGTCAAAGAGCAGGTTAAAAGCAAAATCTTTAATTTCTTGTCTTTTGGCTTCATCAAGCTTTGCAAAGCCCAATTGGAATTTATAACCTATATAATAACCGTGAACCGCTTCATCACGAATGATCAGTCGAATGAGATCTGCTGTATTGGTTAACTTAGCGCGACTGGCCCAATACATGGGCAAATAAAAACCAGAATAAAATAAAAAGCTTTCCAGTAAAGTAGAAGCAATTTTTTTCTTGAGTGGATCATTTGCTTCATAACGTTCAAGTACTAATCTAGCCTTTTTCTGCAAATGAATATTTTCTTCCGACCATCTAAATGCATCATCAACTTCTACGGTCGAGCAAAGGGTTGAAAAAATAGAGGAATAAGAACGTGCATGAACCGCTTCCATAAACGCAATATTCGTCAAAACCGCCTCCTCATGCTCTGTTATCGCATCAGCCAGAAGCGAAATGGCTCCTACAGTGTTTTGAATTGTATCTAAAAGCGTTAGTCCTGTAAAAACACGAATCGTTAATTTACGTTCTTCATCCGTTAAGCTTGACCATGAGGGAATGTCATTGGAAAGTGGAACCTTCTCAGGTAACCAAAAATTCCCAGTTAAGCGGTTCCATACTTCAAGATCTTTCTCATCATGTAATCTATTCCAATTAACAGCACACACAACAGGATTTTTGGTTGTAATCTTTGTCATATGATGATCTCCTATAAACTGCACGAAACACAGCCATCTACTTCTGTTCCACTTAATGCTACTTGCCGTAATCGTACATAATAAATACTCTTGATACCCTTTTTCCAAGCATAAATTTGTGCGCGGTTAATATCACGTGTGGTCGCTGTATCGGGAAAAAATAATGTTAATGAAAGACCTTGATCAACATGCTGTGTTGCAACAGCATAGGTATCTATAATTTTTTCAGGCCCAATCTCATAAGCATCTTGGTAAAAATTCAAATTCGTATTATCCATATAAGGAGCGGGATAATAAACGCGCCCAATTTTTCCCTCTTTGCGAATTTCAATTTTTGAAGCAATTGGATGAATAGAAGAAGTGGCATGATTAATATAGGAAATAGATCCCGTGGGTGGAACAGCCTGTAGATTGCGATTATACAACCCATACTCAACAACTAAATCTTTGAGTTCCTGCCAATCATTTTGACTTGGAATAACAATATTGTTCCGTGCAAAAAGCTCTTGTACAAGCGCAAATTGCGGTTTCCATTCTTTTTCAATATATTTTTCGAAAAAACGCCCATCTGCATAAGCTGATTTTTCAAACCCTGCAAATATTTCTTGACGTTCGCGCGCAATTAAATTGGAAGCACGTATGGCGTGATATGTCACAATATAAAAGTAGATATTGGTAAAATCAATCGCTTCTGGAGATCCATAATAAATCTGCTCACGCGCTAGAAACCCATGCAAATTCATTTGTCCCAAACCAATCGCATGACTTTCGGCATTGCCTTTCGCAATGGAAGGTACACAAGCAATATTGCTCATATCCGAAACAGCAGTCAGAGCACGAACAGCAGATTCTACGGTCTGTCCAAAATCAGGACTTTCCATTGCTTTGGCAATATTCATGGATCCAAGATTACAGGATATGTCACTTCCAATCGTGCGATACGTTAAATCTGTCTCCAGTTCACTCGCCTCACTCACCTGCAAAATTTCTGAACATAAATTGCTCATACTTATGCGCCCAGCTATCGGATTCGATCGATTAGCAGTATCCTCAAATAAAATATAGGGATAACCCGACTCGAATTGAATTTCCGCTAGTGTCTGGAAAAAAACGCGTGCACTTATTTTCTTTTTACGAATCTTTGCATTATCAACAAAGGATCGATAATGCTCCGTTAAAGAAATATCGCTAAAGGGTTTACCTGTAACACGCTCAATGTCATACGATGAGAAGAGATACATATCCTCATTATTCCGTGCAAGCTCAAAAGTAATATCAGGAATAACGACACCAAGCGAAAGCGTTTTGATTCTAACTTTTTCATCAGCATTTTCACGCTTTGTATCCAAAAACTTCATAATATCTAAATGATGAGCATGCAAATAAACAGCTCCAGCCCCCTGTCGTGCCCCAAGCTGATTGGCGTAAGAAAAAGAATCTTCCAAGAGTTTCATCACCGGTAAAACACCTGAGGACTGATTTTCTATTTGCTTAATTGGCGCTCCAGCTTCCCGCAAATTGGTCAAACAAAGCGCCACACCTCCACCACGTTTTGAAAGCTGCAAAGCCGAATTAACCGAACGACCTATCGATTCCATATTATCTTCAACACGTAGCAAAAAACACGAAACCAATTCACCACGTTGTTTTTTGCCAGCATTTAGAAATGTCGGCGTTGCTGGTTGAAAACGTCCTGTAATAATTTCATCCACAAAACTTTCCGCAAGAGCTTTATTCCCTTGTGCCAAATATAAAGCTACAAGACAGACGCGATCTTCATAACGTTCAAGATAACGTTTCCCATCAAAAGTCTTCAGTGTATAGCTGGTATAATACTTAAACGCGCCTAAAAAGGTAGGAAAACGAAATTTAAATGCATAAGCACGTTTAAAAAGCTTTTTAATAAAAGAAAAATCATAAAGCTCAAACAAAGCTTTTTCATAATAACCTTCTTCTATTAAGTAATCTATTTTTTCCTTCAGGTTATGAAAAAAAACTGTATTTTGATTAACATGCTGAAGAAAATATTGCCGCGCAGCAAGCCGATCCATATCAAATTGAATATGACCATTTTCATCATAAAGATTAAGCATTGCATTCAACGCATGATAATCAGTAACCTGATCCGATTTCTGCGATTGTCCTATACCAATTGTTTCCAAAATCTTTCCAATCCCTTTTTTACATAAATAACGTCTTCATCAGTTCCACGCAGCTCAAAACGATAAAGGCAAGGGACACAACATTTTTCAGCAATAATTTTACTTGCTAAATTATAATAGCGACCAAAATTACGATTCCCACCGCCAATAACACCACGAATTAATTTGCGGTTCTCAGCTTCATTAAGAAACTGGACAACGGCCTTTGGCACGGCCCCTCTTCCTTCGCCATCTGCATATGTAGGAACAACCAATACATAAGGTTCACCAACCAATGCAGAAGGCTTTCTTTTATCAATTTTGAAGAGTCGTTGCCCAAGCTGCGAGACAAAATGTTCTGTATTACCCGTTGCACTCGAATAATAAACAATAAGCCCCATTAAGCACAAAGACCACTAATCATATCTGGTCTAAAACCAGACCAATGATTTTCACCACAAACAACGACAGGAACCTGACGATACCCCAGAGATTGAACAAAACTGTATGCTTGTTCATCACAAGAAATATCAACAACACGATAATGAATGCCTTTTGCATCAAAAGCGCGGCGTGTAGCATCACATTGGACACAAGATGGTTTACTATAAATAGTGATCGACATTTTCTTCAACTTTCACAATTCCAAACAATCAACCCTGAAAGGTCAATCTAATAATTTTATAGGTACTCAAGAATAACAAAAAATAGAAATTGTAAGCAAAACATGTGGTTATTTTCAAATAATACACAGCTTCCTGAACATAACAGAATTCCTCATCAAATAACTTCAAACACTATGATGAGAATAAGCGATTATTCTACAACTTAAATGGCAAAGCCCCCTAGTTATAAAACAATCTTTTGCTTGCATTACAATTCCCTCCTGCTGTCTAAAAAACTAATGTTCTAAACTACCGTTTTTCAAGAGCTCTGTTTGCTCTTTTACGGCAAAAATCAATTACAAAAACGAAAGGAAATCCTTCCAAAAGAGACCCTTCAGTAAAAATACTGCTATACCTTTGGCCAATAAACTCTTTACAATAATGGAAATAACTTAGATACCAAACGAAACACACTAACACCCTCTCTTGTGCTTATTTAGAATCACCAATCATTTTGATACTATATATAGTATATACTCTCTTTCTTTCGTCAAGGTGAATTCAATTATTATTTTTAATTTTCCACGATCTTCCCACTAAAATTTTCAGTACTCAAAACTATGTAATAATATAACATTTTGTTGACAAACGTTATATTATTACATAGTTTCCAAAATAATAAGCAACGATGGTAAAAAATATGGATCTGCACTTCAATAAGACAACATTAGGCTATAGGAATAGAATAGCAATAAAGAACTTTTCAGCAAAGTTAAAAGCTGGTTCATTGGTTGCAATAACAGGTGATAATGGCGCTGGAAAATCGACACTGCTAAAAGCCATCGCCGGATTGATTAAACCTCTTAAAGGAAAAATTACAAAACCAAAAAAAAGCCGCATTGCTTATCTTGCTCAGCAATGTCATGTAGATCAAACATTTCCAATTGATGTGAAAACGCTTATCAAAACAGGGTTATGGTCCTTTTGTGGATTATGGAAAAACCAACGCCCTTATGATTCTAAGATTCAGAATGCGCTTGAAATGGTTGGACTCTCAGCACTTGCCACCCGTTCGCTTGAAACATTATCAGGTGGGCAATTACAACGCGCCCTTTTTGCACGTATCATTGTACAAGATGCCAATATTATTTTGCTTGATGAACCTTTCAATGGTGTAGATCATAATACCCAAAAAGACCTTCTTGCACTGATCACATACTGGCAACAGCAAGGACGCACAATTCTCACAGCACTCCATAACCCTCTCATCGTGCAAGAATTTTTTCCCCAAATGATTCAAATTGATCAACAAAACGCCTTTTATGGAGAAACAACACAGTTTTTAAACAACACCCTTCATCACGTTATGCCACCTCTCACATCCAATTCTTTCCCTATTAGCGCACAAAAACAAAATCTTCTCATTAATGATCCTCTCTTTCTTAGGTTATAAGACGTGTATGCATTTTTTCTTGCCCCCTTTGTTGATTTCCAATTTATGCAAAACGCTCTTATCGGCTCTATTCTCCTCTCTATTAGTGCTTGTCCTGTTGGTGTGTTTTTGATGCTCCGTGGAATGAGTTTGACAGGAGATGCTATCTCTCATGCCATTCTTCCTGGTGTTGCAACTGCTTTTCTCATTTGCGGCTTCTCCCTTATATCTATGACACTTGGTGGTATTTTTGCTGGCATTATTGTTGCTTTAGCAACCATTTTGATTTCACGAAACAGCTTTCAGAAAGAAGATGCATCCATGACCGTCTTTTATCTTATTGCACTCGCGGCAGGTGTTATTATTATCTCACTGAAAGACTCAACAATTGAGCTGCTTCATCTCTTATTCGGATCGGTTCTTGCACTTGATGCACAAGCCCTTTGGTTAATCACTACTATAATGCTGATTACACTATGCAGCCTTTGTATTTTTTGGCGTGCACTCGTTTTAGAAAGCTTTGACCCCCTCTTTTTTAAATCACTCTCTCCATTAAGTAAATATATTCATATTTCATTGCTTGGACTTGTGGTGCTGAATCTAGTTGGAGGCTTTCAATCACTAGGAACATTACTTTCCGTTGGCATTATGATGATTCCAGCCATTACAGCCCGTTTTTGGTTTTCACGGCTAGGCCCTATTTGCGCGCTTTCCACTTTTTTTGGAATCATTTCTAGCGTAGGTGGTCTCCTGCTTTCTTTTCATCTTTCACTTCCCTCCGGCCCTGCTATCATCATTACCGCAGGATTTATTTATCTTGTTTCCTGTTTGATAAGTCCACGTGGCTTTATTGTAGCATGGTTTCCCCACCTCTTTTATACCTCCTCACTTTAAGGAAAAAAACGTGCCTAAATTTGCTCAAAAATTTGTTCTTCTTGGAGCTTTATTGCTTGCCCTTTCTCCATTTTCTGCTTCTGCACACAATAAAATCAAAGTTGTTGCGAGCTTTTCCATTCTTGCAGATCTCATAAAAAATGTAGGAGACAACCATATCTCTATGACCACTTTTGTAGGTCCCAATGCGAATACCCACACTTATGAACCTACCCCTCATGATGCTCAAGCTCTTAGAAATGCTCAAATTATTTTCATCAACGGACTTCATTTAGAGGGGTTCATTGACCGCCTTATCACAGCAAGCGGTACAAAAGCACTTCTTGTCAAAGTTAGTGATAATATACCCCCTCTCGAAATGAAAAAACAAGAACATAATGCCCATCATCACAGCGTTATTGACCCACACGCTTGGCAAACAATTCCCAATGTTGAAATCTATGTGAAGAATATCGCTGCTGCTTTTTGTAAAATTGATCCACAATCCTGCACCAGCTACAAAAAAAATGCCGAAACCTACATCCAAAAACTTCAAATAGCACAAGATACCCTGAAAACAAAAATTGCTACCATTCCTAAAGATAAACGTATCATTATCACATCTCATGATGCCTTTGGCTATTTTGCCAAGGAATATGGTTTTACTATCCTTGCTCCTCAAAGTGCTTCAACAGAAACTGAAGCAACCGCAGCCGATGTAGCCAAACTTATTAAACAAATTAAAGCGAATAAAGCAACGGCCCTATTCGTTGAAAATATCTCTAATCCTCGTCTCATAAAACAGATTGCAAAAGAAACAGGTTTAACAATTGGTGGAACACTTTATTCTGATGCATTGTCAAACAAAAATGGCCCTGCAGCAACTTATCTCGATATGATGGAACATAATGTGAATACCATCATTGATGCTATCACAAAACATTAAGATCTTCTATAAAAGAGATAAAAAAGAGTTCATAAAATCGTAAGTCTATGGTTATGTTACTAATGATGCCCCAACAGCTATAATTGATAACATTGATATGAAATAAAGTTACTTTTACAGAGAAATTTATACTCTATAGATTCTAAGATAGATAAAGTAAGTAGATTTATTGCCTCATGGTGCCCAAACTGTTAGCAGTAGCATTCTATTTTTCAATGCTTCTTTTACAATAACTCTCGACACTTGAAAGATTCATAAGAAGAATTTGGTGTCTCTTTCTTAAAGTATTTTTATCTATCCAACTTCATTTATAACATGCAAGTAGAATTGTGTATGAATAAAAACCACTTGAAGAAAAAATGCCTCTTATGAAGAGTCTCAACACAATAATTGTTGCAATATTGGAGACTGAAAGAGAGTATGATGATGGCCCAAGCTTGTATTTTTATACGCATAAAGATGGCAATACACAATGGATTTATGTTATACTATTTATAAACGACTGCGTGAAAAAATAGTTTGAACAACCTAGCAAGATATTTTTTTAAAAAAGTGCGCAAATTGGCAACCCAACAGCCTTCTGTTTAGGTATTCTGTTTTGTATGAGAGATGCAATTTTATTCAACGAACGTAAAAAAAATGTGTTCGGCAATGCTTAATCGCCATTATGTAAGAGACATTGGCTTAGATGTTTTTGAAAATCGCAATACTAAATTAAAAGATGAGGCTAAAGATAAAATCTATTTTTTATTTGATGCTTTCATATTCTACCTAAATTAAGCTGTCTCCTCATTTTAGAAATTACACAAAGCAGATAAGCTTATTCTACTTTAGCATACAAAACTAAATACAGCACTGAACCATCTTCATATTTGTCTCAAACATACTGCTGTATAAAGTTTAGGTTGATTTATAAGCAACAAAAAAGCACGCGCTTTATAAGAAAATAATATCATAAAACCATTAATAGACTGGCAATATATTGAAAAAATATACCAGCTTTTATAAAATGCTTTGCAAAATAATAATATAACTGCCTTTGTCCCTACTGATTCTTATAGGTGTTCGCACCAATCCCTTATGTTATATTCATAAAGATCTGTTTTAGGATGATCTATAGGCAATTTTTAACTCAAGAATATAGAAAGATCGATGAGATGTTACAGATGTATTTCATCTGCTTTTATCGCTAAAAGCAATGAAAATTCTAAAATAAGCACACCTTCTATCTCTCAGTGATTTTTTGCAACTTATCAGATACCCTTGCTGAGAATTACATAGTGATTTACATGAGAAAAAATAAACTTGCAGCATGCGCGCATAGGTTTCTCTCTAATTTATGTGATTGGTAAAAAAAATAAATGCTTCTTATAGGAGCTCTGAAACTATTTTAGATCATATGGCCAGCAGTAAAATAGAATGCGCCTATTCTCGTAGAGACTATTTAGAACAGCGTCGTATTTTATGGATCAAATAGACTTTTTATGTTAGGGATCAAAGCTCAGATATGGGGCGCATCCTCCCTTATCTATGACTCATTTTTTCTCTCTATTTCTCTCATTTACTTTTATAATACACATAAATTATTACATCAATAAACATATGATAATATGTTGTTTTTTATAACAAAATTATAAATGAGTAAAAATTGGTTAATAAAGATTTATTCTATATTGATATTTTTTTATAATGAAAATGATGTTTGAAAATTATATTCTTCTTATAGACCATGAAAATGTAAAATTTCTTCATATAAATGTTTTGACATTCTCAGCGCCACGGAACAATGGATCATTACCAAAACTGTTAAAATTTTGTTTTTAATCCCATCGGTTACAACCTGAGTTTGTAAATGTAATTGAGCAAGTCAAAACACACCATTATCATGACGCAGCATAAAAGAGAGTCGTATCACATCAATTAATGCTTACTTATTATTTGTGCGCTTTCCTGTGTTTTTATTAAAAGTATGAAAATTCTGATGAGCAACTGTGAAACTTAGTTTTTGACCATAGTCGTGTGTCAAGCGTTCTTTTATTTCAATCGTAAAGATGATACCATTCCAACGCGTTAAAACATGGCAACCTGTTCCAATAGGCTTGATAAGCTCAATTTTTGTGTGAAAGACAGGCCCTTTATCTGGATGTTCGCCCAATAAGATGATCTCAGGTCTGAATGCTAAAAGATCAGTTTCTTCGCCATAAGAAAATGAATGCCCTAAATGTTGTTCTAAGACATGGCGATCAAGAAAATTCATAGGAGGAGAACCAATGAAATCAGCAACAAATGTTGTTGCTGGAGTATCGTAAATTTCCATTGGTGTTCCAATTTGCTCGATAGCTCCTTTATTCAAAACCACTATTCTATCAGCTAATGTCATAGCTTCTAGTTGATCATGGGTAACATAGAGGCTCGTTGTTCCTAATGAACGCTGTAGTGTTTTTATTTCAATACACATTTGCGCCCGTAATTTTGCATCAAGATTTGAAAGAGGTTCATCAAAGAGAAAAACACGGGGTTGACGTACAATCACACGCCCCATTGCAACACGCTGGCGTTGTCCTCCTGATAATTGTCGTGGTTTACGATCAAGAAATGGTTCTATCTCTAAAAGTTTTGCAGCATGTGCGATACGTTTTTTTATTTCTTCTTTAGGAGTTTTACGATTTTTAAGACCATATTCTAAGTTTCCACGAACTGTCATATGGGGATAAAGGGCATAATTTTGAAAAACCATAGCAATATCACGATCAGCTGGTTCACGATCATTGATACGTTCGTTATCAATATACAATTCACCTGAGGTGACTTGTTCAAGTCCTGCTATAATACGTAATAGGGTTGATTTTCCACACCCTGAAGGACCGACAAGAACAAGAAGCTCTTTATCGGCAATAGTTAAGTTTAAATCATCAATGACCAGAATGCCGTTGTCATACTGTTTTTTTATATTTGATAACTGGATTATGGCCACGATTACTTCTCCGTTTCAATAAGGCCTCTGATAAAAAGCCGCTGCATGAAGATAACAACAAGAACAGGGGGAACCATGGCAACAACCGATACTGCCATGAGTATATTCCATTGAGGATCATGTTGAAGTGATTCGACAATAAGCTGTTTTAAAATAATAAGGATCGTTTGATGATTCTGGTCCGTTGTGATGATAAGAGGCCAGAGATATTGTATCCATCCATAAATGAACATAATGATAAATAAAGCAGCGATATTACTTTTACTAAGAGGAAGAAGAATATCCTTAAAAAATTTAACTGGACCTGCACCATCAACACGTGCCGCCTCTAAGAGTTCATCTGGAACAGTCAAAAAAAACTGGCGAAATAAAAATGTAGCGGTTGCAGATGCAATAAGTGGAATAATCATTCCACTATAGGTATTAACCATCCCCAATTTTGCAACAATCTCATAGGTTGGAAGAATACGAACTTCGACAGGGAGCATCAATGTAACAAAAATAAGAACAAAAGCAGTTTTTCGGAAGGGAAAGCGCATGTAAATAATTGCATAAGCAGACAAAAGTGAAATAATAATTTTTCCAATACTAATCCCAAGAGCCATAATGAATGAATTCATTAAAAGTGGCCAGAGGTTGGGCAAACCCAGCTGTGCAAGGCCATCACCAAAGATTGTTTTATAATTTTCCAGAGCATATTTCCCAGGCAAAAGAGGAAGTGTTCCTGAGGTAAATGCTGCTGAACTATGAGTTGATGCAATGATAGCAACATAAACTGGAAAGCAAATAATGATAATACCAACAATGAGCGTTATATGGGTTATAACTTTCAAAACAGGGCGATTTTCAACCATAATTTGTTTCCTAATATTGTACACGGCGCTCAATCCAGCGAAACTGGATAAACGTTAAGACAATAACCATCAACATCAATAGTGTTGATTGTGCTGCCGATGCACCGATTATTTGATTTCTAAAGCCATCATCATATACTTTATAGACGAGGATGCTCGTTGCACGCGCAGGACCTCCAGAAGTTGTATTATCAATAATACCAAAAGTATCAAACATAACATAATTGACATTGACAATAAGAAGGAAAAACGTCGTTGGTGAAATTTGTGGGAAGATCACAGTCCAAAATCGTTTAAAGGGACCAGCACCATCAATGGCGGCTGCTTCTATTTGAGAACGCGGAACAGACTGAAGACCTGTAAGAAAAAAGAGAAAATTGTAAGAAATTTGTTTCCAGCTAGCCGCAATGACAATAAGAAGCATCGCTTGAGTGCCATTAATACGATAATTCCATAAAACCCCTATTTTTTCGAGAAGAAAAGGGATAATCCCAATAGTGGGATGAAAGATAAACAACCATAATATACCGGCCAATACTGGAGCAACAGCATAGGGCCAGAGCAAAAGCATTGTATAAGCCTTTTTTGCACGGATGACACGATCAACACAGACAGCTAAGAGAAGTGATATTGTCATTGAAGCGACAGTAACTGAGATGGAAAATACTGCGGTTGTAAGAAGCGATTGCCGATAAGTAGGATCAGAAAGAACGGTTATATAATTTTCAAGACCAATAAAAGTTGTTGTAAAGCCAAAAGGATCTTCGCGTTCAAAGGATGATTTTATTGCCTGAGCAGCAGGCCAAAAGAAAAACAAAAAAGTCACAAGGAGTTGAGGAAAAAGCAACCCGTAAGAAAGGAGACTATTTTTAAAATATGCATGCTTTTCTTGCATTCGTAGGGCTCTTTAAATGTAGAGACTTTAAAAAGATAAACAAAAAGGACTCAACGATTGTTGTTGAGTCTTTAATGTTTAACAATAAAACGAAATTAATGATTGGATTTTTCAAATTCACGCAAGAGTTTATTTCCACGTTTAACGGTTTCATCTAAACCATCTTTCGGTGTTTTTGAACCACGAAGAACAGCTTCCAACTCTTGATCAAGAATAGTACGGATTTGTGGTAAATTACCAAATCTTATACCTTTCGAATTAACTGTTGGAGGATTAAGATTGATCTGTTTAATAGCTATATCAGCACCTGGCGTTTTTTCATAGAAATGTTGTTTTTTGCTTAATTCATAAGTCGCTTTTGTGGTTGGAAGATAACCTGTTTCTTGATGCCACCTTGCTTGATTTTCTGTTTTTGAAAGAAATTTAAGAAAAGCGGCTGCCCCTGCATATTCCTTTGGAGTATGTCCCTTAAACGCCCAAATAGAAGCTCCCCCAATAACTGAATTTTGCGGCGCTCCTTCTGCATCCTTATAGTATGGTAGCATACCAACCCCCACATTAAACTGAGCTTCAGAAACAATTCCAGCATATGATCCTGAAGATTGCATTAAAATTGCACAATTTTGTGCCATAAACATTGGTGTTGAATCTAATGCGCCAGCAGGACCACCATAGCGGAAAATACCTTGATCAGACCACTTTTTCAAGTCAGCCCACATACGCACTTGTAAAGGTCCATTAAATGTAAGTTCTGAATCAAATCCTTTAAAGCCATTTTCCTTCGTTCCAAAAGGAACATTATGCAACGCTGAAAAGTTTTCTATACCAATCCATTGAGCTGCATAAGTCATTGTAAAACCACACGTTGCCGCTTTAGTCTCAATAATTTTTTTGGAAAAATCTTCTATATCTTGCCACGTTTTAGGAGGCTGTTCTGGATCAAGCCCTGCTTTTTTAAAGATATCTTTGTTATAATAAAGGATTGGTGTTGAAATATTGAATGGCATAGAAACCATACGCCCCTGTTCATCGGAGTAATAGCCACTAATAGCAGGAAAATAATCTGTAGGATCGAACTCTTGTTTTGTATCAGCCATAAGTTGATAAAATGGATAGATTGCGCCTTTTGCTGCCATCATAGTTCCAGTACCAACGTCATAAATTTGAGCGAGCACCGGCTGTTTCTTTCCACGAAATGCTGCAATGAGTGAAATCAAACCCTCTTCATACTCACCGCGATATGAAGGAATAACTTTATATTCAGATTGACTCGCATTAAAATCGTTAATGAGACTTTCAGTTTCCTTTCCTAGTTCACCACTCATAGAATGCCAAAAGCTAATTTTTGTCTGCGCGAAACCTTCTGTTATTCCCGCTGTTGTTATTATGATAGCAACCGTGGCTACTATGGAAAGATAAAAACGACTCATGGTTCACCCTTTCTGAAGTGATGGAATACAAACTACCCCTAAATTTATAGTATCACACATGAACATGCCATGCCGATTTTATTATAAAAATATGCTGGCTCATTTAAACAGGAACCACCAAAAGGTCAAATGAATTTGTTTAGATTTATTCGTTTTCTTTTATAAGCTTTCTTATGTATTTATGAGTCATTCGATTGTAAATATTTAAAAAAATGAGAAGGTTTAAATAAACAAGGAAATAGGTAAAAAAATATAGATCGTAAATGTTATTCAATGACTATTGTAATATTTGAACTTACTTTTTAAAAAAAGAGTTGTTTATTATTTTGTTATTTGTCTTATAACTTTCGATTTATGCCTTAAAACGGTGTTGATACTACATTGAACAAAGAGATAAATAGACTTTTTCTTAAAATGAAGAAAATTATTTTAAAGTATTTAATGGCCTCCTTCCCTGATAATGGGGTCATGCCCTTCATGCAAAACAAAACGGCATTGTCTTACAAAATTTTCATGCTGTTAAAAAATCTTTCAATACATCTATATCTCATGATAGCTTCTATAAAATGGAATATTAAAGTCCCTCCACTAAAGTGTATAAAACTTTTTGCACGCCATCATTCTTATGCTTCAAAAAGTGAAAAACAGCACCACTCTATGAACCCTCATGCTTCAACAAGTCTTGCATTTGAGAGTGTTTAAATGAAAATTTTTATTCTTTTCTCACGAGATATTTATCCACACACCATGCCTACTTGTAATGTGCAAGTGAATGATTTTGATTGATCCATTGTAAAAAGATTTGAAATGAAAAAACCTTATATGTTAAGAATTCTCATTCAACATGAAAAACTATTAATTATCATTATAAATTAATGTGTTATTGTTACGTGTAAAAAAATATTTCTTGTTTTCTTCCATTAAGCTCGCTTTATGAAGCGTACAAGGATTTCTTTTATAAGGTGTATTTTTTACCTTTGTGCTCGCAATGTCAATGCAAGATCAGGTTGATCTGTCGTAATATAATGTACAGGCATATCAAGCCAATGTGATAACCGAGCTTTTCCATTAATTGTCCATACCCCTACAATAAAATCAGCCTCAAGAGCTGATTCAATAAAATCCTGTGTAACAATAGAGCCATTTAAACTTAGATCAGTATACCCCAATTGTTTCCATTCAGAAAAATGACGGTGCATATCACCTTCAAAATTATCAACACATGGACCAGATGGTATTCCTGCCTCAATAAAAGGACGAAGAACTAAAGGATCAAAACTAATTGCAGAAACCCGTTCTGTTAAATTGCGGCTTTTTATGAGCGCAAGCGCTTTTTGAGATAATATTGTTTCACGCTCCACTTCACCACATGTTTTGATTTCAATATGTAACGCAGCATTCGTTGGTGCTAGAAGATCAAGCACCTCTTCTAATAAAGGAGGTGCTTCTCGGCTACCTTTCACGCAGAGTTGTTTGCGTGTTTCATTATCAATGTCGTGAATATATCCCTTTTTGCCAACCAATTGGTCTAGATGAAAATCGTGAAAGACAACCACCTCACCGCTTTTTAGCAAATGAACGTCGCATTCAACTTCATCAACACCTAACGCTATAGCATTATTAAATGCCGAAAGGGTATTTTCAGGATAAAGATGAGCTCCTCCACGGTGTGCAACAATTTTTTTCTCAGACATGCAAAATTTCATACTTCTCACTTTTCAATATATTGACGTACAGATTTTCAGATAAAGACTTATATCAACATGAAAATGCACAATAATTTTTAAATATTTTTTCTACATTTTTCTGAATATCAAACCCTCAGTCATATTTTATTCTGAAAAAGGCTTATCCTTCATTTCAATTATTCCCATTCAATGGTACCAGGAGGCTTTGAGGTTACATCATACACAACACGATTAATTCCTCTAACTTCATTAATAATACGTGCTGCTGTCTTACTTAAAAATGCCATATCATAGGGATAAAAATCAGCGGTCATTCCATCTACAGATGTGACAGCGCGAAGAGCACAAACAAATTCATAAGTGCGATCATCCCCCATAACACCAACAGTTTGAACTGGAAGAAGAACAGCAAAAGCTTGCCAAATTTCATCATAAAGTCCGGCCTTACGGATTTCCTCAAGATAAATAGCATCTGCTTCGCGTAAAATTTCTAATTTTTCACGTGTTACAGCACCTGGACACCGAATTGCAAGGCCGGGACCTGGAAAAGGATGGCGACCAATAAACTGCTCCGGTAGCCCTAACTCTCGCCCTAGCGAGCGAACTTCATCCTTAAAGAGCTCACGCAACGGTTCTACAAGTTTCATCTTCATCTGTTCTGGTAGTCCACCCACATTATGATGGCTTTTAATGGTTACCGTTTCACCAATAGCAGACACACTCTCAATGACATCTGGATAAAGTGTTCCTTGTGCTAAAAACTCTGCACCTCCTATTTTTTTCGTTTCTTCTTCAAAAACTTCAATAAAAAGGCGACCAATTGTTTTGCGTTTTTTTTCTGGATCTGTCTCACCTTTTAAAGCATTAAGAAACACATCAGCAGCATTAACGTGAATAAGCTCTATATTATAGTGATCACGAAAGAGCGTGAGAACTTCTTCAGCTTCATTCTTGCGCATCAGCCCATGGTCTACCAAAATACATGTCAGTTGATCTCCTATGGCTTCATGAAGGAGTACCGCTACAACAGATGAATCCACTCCCCCTGAAAGACCACAAATCACACGACTTTTCCCAACTGTTTGTCGTATTGTCGCAATTACCTGCTCACGATAAGAAGCCATTGACCAATTACCTTTAATAGCAGAGATCTTATGAACAAAATTTTGCAAAAGTTTTGTACCATCTGGTGTATGGATAACTTCAGGATGAAACTGTACCGCATAAAAATGCCTTTTCTCATCAGCAATAGCCGCATAGGGAGCACCTTTTGAGGTTCCTATGACACGAAAACCTTCTGGTAAAGCTGCCACACGGTCACCATGGCTCATCCATACTTGATAACGAGAACCTTTTTCCCACACTCCACCAAAAAGGGCACTCTCTTCTTGAACTTCCAAAAAAGCGCGCCCAAATTCACGCTCATGTCCAGCTTCAACCTTTCCTCCAAGCTGAATACACATGACTTGTTCACCATAGCAAATACCCAGAATCGGAACACCCGCCTCAAAAATTTCCATTGGAGCACGCGGAGAGCCCTCATCAATAACGGAATAAGGACTCCCTGATAAAATAATAGCTTTAGGATTTATGCGGCGCACAGCTTCTAAAGCCAATTGAAAAGGAGTAATTTCACAATACACTCCCATTGCTCGTACCCTTCGTGCAATAAGTTGTGTAACTTGTGAACCAAAGTCAATAATAAGAACAGTGTCTGGATGTGATATGCTCATAGAAAACCAATCAACAATTGTAAAAGAAAACTCATGAGAGTTATGATTCAATCTTTCTCTTTTCACAAGCCTGTTTTCTTAAGAAAAAGATTATTCTCGTAAAGTTTATGATAAAAAGTGTAAAAATATGGATCAATGTTTTTTTTGCAACACAGATAAAAAGAACCCATCTGTTTGTGTTGTGGCCGGCGACAAAGTAAGTCCATAATTTGAAAAAACTGGTTGCACAGGAGAAAAACTAAAATGTTTCTGCCAAAGCGCTGGCATATCTATTGGAGAAAAATGAGAATGTTGTTGAAGGAAATGGGAAATTTGTTCCTCATTTTCATCTGTAAAAAGAGAACAGGTAATATAGATTAAGCGCCCATTTGGCTTAAGATAAGCTATCGCTTCATTCAAAATAGCCCTCTGTTCTGTTTGGCGTTGTTTCACCTGTTCTAATGTTAAACGCCATTTCGCATCTGGACGACGACGCCATGTTCCTGTCCCACTACAGGGTGCATCTAGTAGAACTCTATCCATCTGGCCTATTAATGGCTTCAATTCTTCTTTTTGTGCTCGTGTTTGTACATTACGAACACCAGCGCGTCGAAGACGATCAAAAATAGGAGCTAGGCGTACTTTATCAGAATCATAAGCATAAATTTGCCCACGATTGTTCATATCGGAAGCTAAAGCTAATGTTTTGCCCCCAGCACCTGCACAATAATCTAATACCTGTATGCTCTCTTGCGCTTCTACAAGATGAGCAACAATTTGAGATCCTAAATCCTGTATTTCAAAGTATCCTTTTTGAAAAGCTGGTTCCACTTGAACATTGGGATGACGATTAAACTTTTCAATCGGTGCAATTCTTAAAGCTTGCCCAAACCATGGAAAAGATTTAAGTTTGGTTTTTGCTAATTCTTTCAGCACCTTTTCTGGTGTTGCCTTTAGGTTATTTACCCGTAGGTCTAAAGAAGGACGCGTTGCTAACGCAGCCGCTTCAGTGATCCAATTATCACCAAATAAAGGACGCAGATGCGCTTGACACCATTGCGGAATATCACCACGAATATAGTCTGGAGCATCCACTAATTGCTGACTTTGCCACGATTTACGCTGTTTAGCCCCTAATAACTGCGGTGCAAACCGATCTTCTGCCAACTCACCGTCAATTTGCTCCAGCGTCATTTTTCCAGAATCTAATAAGGCACCAAAAACGATATCTCGGATATCATTACTCTCCATACGCCATTGTAAAGAATAACGTCGTCTTAAAACATCATAAACGATTGTACCAATGGCTGCACGATCACCTGCTCCAGCAAAGCGATGAGAAAGACCCCAATCCTTTAAAGCTTCTCCCACTGGGCGATGCTTCATTTCTATCTCTTTGAGAATATCTATTGCTGCTTGCAAACGCCCACCTAATCGCACTCATTTCTCCCATTAAAATAATAAAATTTTAAATCATCTAAAAAAATAATATTATCTTCTTCTTGCCAATGAAACCTTCTCAAAGCCATAAAAATTTACATTCAATATTAAAATTATCTGATCAACTTTTTATAAAACCCAATTTAGAGTATCTAGATTTCTCCCTTTATCGCTTTGCCCATTTCCTTTTTATCCTTCTACCTCTTATACTAAAAGATACGTAGCCATCCATAAAGAACTTATTTCCGCCATGCATTATGCAAAAAACAACCTCTCTATCATTGTGTAAAATAAAATTTACGAAGATTATCTGAATAACAGAAAAAGCAAATATCTCCCATCTTTTGATGGCTATCCTTCTGAAAAAATAGAAAAAATATTTTCATAAAATTAAACAAGTTCATCTGACGCTCATCAAAAAATTAACTTTTTAGAAAATGCTTGGAACCACTATTTGGCATGACCGTTTTTACTCTACTGGCAACTGCCAGGAAATTTAAAAGGAGAAAATAATGACTTATAATAATGGAAAAACAACTTCATCTAAAAGCCGTCATAATACAATGCCCTCAAACAACGGAAAGAAATCCGTCCAAAGTGATCAGACAAACACTCGCCAACGTGCGTCAAAGACTGGACGGAAGACAACAAAAAGTTAATTCTAATTGTATATAACTTATTTCACATAGTTTAGAAGAAAGAATTAGAGTTTTAGTCTCTAATTCTTTCCTTTTAGGATTTTATTCCAAATCACAAACAGAAAGAAGAACAGCCTCTCTTTTTTGTTCTCGGAAGATTTTATATTTATGCAATATGATGCTAGACTCTTATTTCTTCAAACAGGCCCACGATAGTTTGGACTCTCCCGAGTGATAGAAACATCATGCGTATGACTTTCATGGAGTCCTGCATTCGTAATACGAACAAACGTTGCTTTTTCACGAAACTCTACGAGATCTTTTGCCCCAACATACCCCATCGAAGCGCGAAGTCCACCAGCAAGCTGATGTAGAACTGATGCTATAGGACCTTTATAAGCCACCTGCCCCTCCACACCTTCAGGAACCAACTTAAGTTCATCACGAACGTCATCTTGAAAATAGCGATCAGCCGATCCTCGTGCCATAGCACCAACAGATCCCATACCGCGATAGGCTTTAAAAGATCGACCTTGATAAAGATAAACTTCTCCAGGACTTTCTTCTGTACCTGCTAAAAGAGAACCAATCATCGCTGCACAAGCCCCACCCGCTAAAGCTTTAGCAAAATCACCCGAAGCTTTGATCCCACCATCTGCAATTATGGGAATGTCCGCTTTTTCAGCAGCTTCTGCAGCATTCATAATGGCTGCAAGTTGAGGTACTCCGACACCAGCAACTATACGCGTTGTGCAAATAGAGCCAGGACCAATTCCAACTTTTATCGCATCTGCACCACTGTCAATCAATGCCTGCGTTGCTTGAGCAGTCGCCACATTCCCAGCAATAACAGCTGGAGAGGAAGTCATCTTTTTAATTCGTTCAACAGTTTCTAACACACGTTGAGAATGTCCATGTGCTGTATCAATGACCAGAACATCAACGCCTGCGTCAATGAGACGTTCAGCACGCTCAATCCCATCATTCCCAACACTACTAGCCGCTGCAGCACGCAAGCGCCCTTGAGAATCTTTAGCAGCATTCGGATTTAATTTCGCTTTTTCGATATCCTTAACTGTTATCAGTCCGACACAGCGATTCTGTTCATCCACAACTAATAATTTTTCAATACGATGATGGTGTAAAAGATACTTCGCTTCATTGAGTTGAACATTTTCACGCACTGTAATTAAATTTTCATGCGTCATTAATTCATAAATTTTTTGTTTGGGATCCGATGCAAAACGCACATCCCTATTGGTTAAAATGCCAACAAGCCGTCCAGCAGTTTCACCTTTAGCACCATTTTCAACAACCGGAATACCGGAAATACCATGAGAGCGCATCAAAGATTTTGCTTCTTCAAGTGTTGAATCTGGTCCAATTGTGACTGGATTAACAACCATACCAGATTCAAACTTTTTTACTTGGCGAACTTCTTCTGCCTGCTCTGCAGGAGACATATTACGATGAATAACCCCAAGACCACCAGCTTGAGCCATAGCAATTGCCAAACGCGATTCTGTTACCGTATCCATTGCCGCAGAAAGCAATGGCAAATTGAGCTTAATATCCGCTGCAATGCGCGTACTGAGATCCACTTGACTAGGCATAACAAGAGAATGACCGGGTTGTAAAAGTACATCATCAAAAGTTAGTGCCAATGCACCTGTCCCCGTTTCAACAATCTTTGCCATATCAAATTCCTTTTATAATAAAACACCGCAAGAAGCTTTAAACTACAACTGCGGTTCTCATACATGGTAGATTGGCAAAAAATTATGCCATGCTACAAACAAAATGAAAAGAAAAATAAATATTTTTTTTAAGTGTGGTTTATAAAGATTTACAATTGTGATTCAATAGGTAACCAACTTATTATTTTTGCAAATGCGCGACGCCAAAAATTGCTTTCTGGCTCATAGTCAATGCTATATTTTTTTTCATTTTCAATAAAATCCCAATAAATACGATTATTATCACCAAGACGCAGATGATAGCTCATTTCCCCTGTGGTTTCTTCAGAAAACAACAAATCTAATCTTTCTGTAATGGGAGCACATTCAAAAAGAATGCCCATTTCTGTATTTAATGATGCTGATCTTGGATCAAAATTTAAAGATCCAATAAAAGCTGTTTTATGATCAATTAAAAAAGCTTTTGCATGTAAACTTGCCTTACTCGATCGAAACAATCGCAACCCATGAGTATTGCCTTCCGCTTTTAATTCATAAAGATTAACACCACTTTTCAACAATGCCTTACGATAAGGTACATAACCACCATGCACTAAAGCTACATCAGTAGCGGCTAAAGAATTTGTCAGAATTTTGACATTAACACCCTTTGAAACCAAATTACTAAAATTCTGCGTGCCAACCTTACCAGGAACAAAATAAGGAGACGTAATCTGAACCGTTTTTTTGGCATTTCCAATAACCTTTGAAAGTGCCTTCATAAGCCAATTACTTGCTTTTTTACGCAATGCTTTTTCTGGAGGATCAGAAAGAACAACAACTTTATCTGCTAAAAATAACCGCTTTCCTGTTTGGATAAAACAACTAAAGTTAATGTGTTCTTTGACATAATCTAAATAAACCTTTGCAACCTTGGAATCCCGAAATTTTCGTAATTTATCTCTCCAATAGCTAAGATCACTTGCGCTTTTAGGAACAACCAAAGTATGAATTGGCAAAACAACAGCACTATTCCAAAAATCATCAAAGATACTTTCCACCTTTTTAACAGAGGGACCGATTAACATCAAATCTAAATCTCGAAAATGAGATTCTTTACCAGCATCAAAATAAGAATCTGCAAGATTACGCCCTCCGACAAAAGCAACCCTACCATCAATGATAAAAGCTTTATTATGCATTCTACGTGTTACAGTAATTGCCCGTAATATAATTTCTAAACCACGGCGTAAACCACCTTGACGCGATCGCCCTGGATTAAACATTCTCACCTCAATATGAGGATGTTTATCTAGCGCAATATAAGCTGGATCACGTGACTGAGCATTAATATCATCCAAAAGAAGCCGTACCCGAACCCCCCGATCAGCTGCTTCAACTATTTCACTTAATAATAGGCGCCCCGTTAAATCATCGTCCCAAATATAATACATCAGATCAAGGCTACGCCCAGCCTCTGCAGCTCCTATTGCACGAACACAAAACGCATCCAAATTGCTGATAATGAGGGAAAGGGCATCTTTATCAATCCCCAATCCATTTTCTTCCTCAGCTAATTGACTGACAATACGATCAAGCTTAGTTTCATCTTTCTGAATAGGTAACGCATAAGAACATTGCCCCCTAGCATTTTTCACAAAACGCCCATAAGTGTAGATTGCCAACATAGATGCAATAAAAAAAAAGAGGACAAAACCAATAATAATCTGTAAAAGAGTCAAAGAGGGCAAACTTTCTATTTTAAACTATCACATCATCAGTAATGCAAACGATAACACTAATCACTTCATCTTAATCGTATAGCAGATAAAATGCCACCTCTTGCTTAAGAGAGTATAAATTTAATATTGATGATACAAAAATTTTAGCGGTAGTATTTAAAAGTTTTTAAAAATGCTTCTCTGTTTTAATAGTTTTAATAAATGCAAACTTAACCAAAACTGTATAAATTGAAACAAACGATTAAAATAGTCACATAAAATTTATATTTGATTTAAATCTACAAAATCATCCTCTATAGATAAATTTTATAATAAATGATTGTTTTCTTAAGCTTCCCCCCACGAAATTTATCAAAATCCACTCTATTTTTTTGAAACTCATGCTTGTCATGAGGAGAAATTTGTTATGAATTTTACTTTCGTTCTTGATTTCTTATTGCTCTCAATTCTTCCATTTTTCTATAAAGTGTAGAGCGACCAATATGAAGGCGGCGTGCAATCTCACTCATATGTCCTTTATAATGTTTAACCGCTTTCTCGATAATATCATGTTCCATCTCTGCAAAAGTACGCACATGCCCATCAGTATTCAAAAATTTTATCGATTCTTGTTCATCATCTTCTTGCATATTACCCTCAATGATATTGGGAACATTCATTAATGAATTTCCCATTAATTGCGGAAAATCTCGAACCGTTAATAACGGTCCTTCACTGAGTAAAATCGCACGAAATAAAAAGGTTTCAAGCTCATTTCTATTGCCAGGCCAATCATACTGCATAAGCAAGGAAAGAGCAGAGCCTGCTAAACCATGGACATGTGATCGCCCTGTTTCTGTAATAATGCGATCAATCAAACGTTGTGTGATCTCTGGAAAATCATCCCTTAATTCTCGTAAAGCAGGGACGCTAATAGACAAATGAGAAAATTGTTCAAACAAACTATGCAAAAAAAAGTTCTCATTAACCAAATCCTTTAAACGTGATGTTGAAATAGCAATGATCCGAAAAGGAAAAAAATCTCCTTTTGTATCCCTTTCCCTTTCTTTAAGGTAATGAGCAAACCGTTTTTGCTGTATGGGCTCAAGTCGATCAATATCACAAAGGCAAAGTGTCCCTTTTTCAAGAGAAGAAACCAATGGCAGGAATTCTTTAAACCACTGCTGATTTTCTTCTTCTGGATCAACGATAGCTGAACATTGAAAGCGAATAAAAACACCCTCCGAGAATAATCCCTCATGATGAATAATCCGTGCTAAAGTCTCACGTCCTGTTCCAGCTTCCCCCTCTATCAAAAGATTCTGTAAAGAAGTTGCTGCTTGTCTCGATTGTTCTAACACTATCTGCATAGCCCTACTTTTTACGCAAAGATCAGAAAACCGTAAATGATTCTCTTTTTTTCGCCGAATATCTCGAACCTCATGCTCCAAGGCAGAAATAAGAGCAAGGATATCCAAAGTAACTCTTACGCGTAATAATGTTACTGGATGGATCCAATAATCAATAGCTCCAGCTGTTAAAGCTTTCTGGAGTAAATGCTGATTCTCTTGTTGTGCTATAACGACAATAGGAACAGAAACACCAGCAACTCTAATCATTTTAATCAAATCGCTCACACTCAAATCACTCATAACGACATCAAGGAGTGCGAGCACAATGTTTTTACGCCTGTGTAAAAGATCAATCGTACGGAGACCATTTTCTGCTTCAATGACACGATAACCAAAACCTCGCAGCATAGAAGAAAGTTCTATACGTCTTCCATAATCTTCACTCGCAACAAGAATGGGACCAACCATAATGTCAATAATCTCCTTTGAGACTACTCAGCAGCTTAATATAAAAATTGTTGTAAACCATAAGAAATATTTTACCTCTTGTGTTTCACTTACGAACTTCATCAAGCTGTCAATTAAATACAACATTAAGGCATTTTTTTCCATTTTTTTGCTTTTTCATTGATTTTCATCAAATTTTTCATATTGACTCATGGGATAATTTAATAATGTTATAGAAACTAGAGAGCAAAATAATCTAAATAGAGTGCAATAAATGAAACATACCTATCATATTTTATGTCTTACAATTACCGCCTTGCTGTTAAGTGCCTGTAACTTTTCGCGATATTATAACTCAAATATGCCAACAGGAATTGATGGAAAATGGGTTGATGAGAATGGTATTATTTCCTCCTTCCACAATGGTGTTTTTGAAACACATGCAGCAGATACAGAAGAAAAGCTATCAGAAGGAGCATATAATTATCTCAATGCTCAAAATATAGAAATTGAAATACGCTCTATTCTTCGTGGAACAATCTCTAGAGTCAATTGTACAATGTCATATGACTTCACACAACTTCTCTGCACCTCACCTACAGGAGCACAATTTTTTCTTAAACGAAAATCTTAGACAAAATATAAAATAGAGCTTTTCTTATAAGATAGACAAAATACATACATTAAGCAGGAGGTGTTCCTTTCTCCTCCTGACAGAGAATCTTCTCTCAAATACGTAAAGAAACTGATACAATCTCTATCCGTAGAATTTTCTAAACATTATGAAATGCGTAAAACATTCATTTTCTTCCACAAAATATCAGTAAGGCCACCTCACAATAAAATTGTAACTTTGTATCATTCAATCTATTTTAACCTAAAATAACATTTATTTGATAGGGAACCTTAATCTAAGCAGCGCCAATGCGCAAAAGATCATGAAAATGGACAATTCCTATCGGTTTTTTATCTTCAACCACGAAAAATGCACCAATCTGATGATCATTAATAAAAGCTGTTGCTGCACCAACAAGTGTATTTGGCTTTACAACTTTAGGAGCTTTGGTCATCACCTCGTCAACATTAAATTTTGATAAATTAAAATGAATGTTACGTGCAAGATCGCCATCAGTTACAATTCCGATTAGTTCACCTTCTTGATTCACAACACCAACACAACCAAAATGTTTTTCCACCAAAACATTCATCGCTTCAGTCATAGCTGTTCCCTGCATAACCAGAGGAATACTATCACCCTCATGCATAATATCACACACGTATTTAAGGCTTGCACCAAGAGAACCACCAGGATGATATATTTTGAAATCCGTTGCGGTAAAACCACGCATTTCTAAAAGAGAAACCGCTAATGCATCTCCCATTGCCAATTGCATAATTGTTGAAGTTGTAGGGGCTAAACCATGGGGGCAAGCCTCTTCTATCTTTGGTAATAATAGCACAATATCAGCTTGTCGTCCTAACACAGAATGCTCATTTGATGTCATTGCAATAAGAGGGATACGAAAACGTGCAGCATAGCTCATAATACCACTTAACTCTTGAGTTTCACCAGACCATGATAAAGCAAGAATAACATCATCAGATCCAATCATACCAAGATCACCATGATTGGCTTCTGCAGCGTGCACAAAAAAGGCAGGTGTACCAGTTGAGGCTAAGGTTGCTGCAATTTTTGTCCCTATATGACCACTTTTTCCAAGACCAGTAATGACCACATGTCCACGCGCATTTCTAATAGTTTGAACAACCGCTTCAAAAGAAGAAGAAAGACTTTCCAGAAGAGCTTTTTCAAGAGCTTCAAGCCCCTGCTTTTCACTAGCAAGTGTTTTAAGCGCTGATGCTACTGCACCTTGCAAAGCCATACGAGGAGACGGTATTGTCATAATCAAATTCGATCAATAAAATTAAGTGAGAGATCTATATCACTTTTCAACATTAATGGTTTCTAGTAAATTTTTCAATGAAGCAGAAACGTGGCTGTGCATATCAGCGCGTGCTAAAGAAAATGCAACGTTGGCTTCAATAAAACCAGCTTTAGAACCGCAATCAAAAGTGCGCCCTTTTACTTGCAACCCCCAAAAATCTTGCTCATTTGAAAGCCGTATCATAGCATCTGTTAATTGAATTTCATTTCCTGCTCCTCGTTCTTGAGTGGAAAGAATATTAAAAATTTCTGGCTGCAAAATATAACGTCCATTGATGTACAAATTTGATGGTGCCGTTCCTTGTGCTGGTTTCTCTACCATTTTTGTGATTTCAAAACCATTTGCAATCTGTTTGCCTTTCCCGACAATACCATATTTATGTGTTTCTCTAGGATCGCATTCCTGAACTGCTATAATATTCCCCCCACCTGTTTTTTCATAAAGGCTCATCATTTCAGAAAGACAGCCCTTTTTCGCTTGTATCAACATATCCGGTAATAACAAAGCAAAAGGTTCCCCTGCAACTAATTCACGTGCACACCAAAGAGCATGCCCTAGTCCCAAAGGTTGCTGTTGCCGTGTAAAAGACGTTGTCCCTGGCAACGGCTGTAAACGATATAAATGCGCAAGATCTTCTTTCTTTCCACATTCAGCAAGTGTCGTGTATAATTCAACTTGCGCATCAAAATAATCCTCAATGACTGCTTTGTTGCGTCCAGTCACAAAAATAAAATGCTCAATACCAGCTTCCCTCGCCTCATCCACAACATATTGAATAACAGGTTTATCAACAACTGTTAGCATTTCTTTAGGAATCGTTTTTGTTGCAGGAAGGAAACGCGTACCAAGACCTGCTACTGGGAATACTGCTTTCCGGATTTTACGCACACTCACCCTCCTCAATGAATTCATATAACTTTTTTGTTTTATTTATCATATGTTTTTACGAAATGGTAAAAAAGATATCTTATTGTTTTGATTATCATTATAATAGGCAATCAAAAATGTAAAAAGAATCTGAGAATTTATTGAAGGAATTAAAACGAATTATTTATTTCAGTTTTTTCCTATTCTTGATCATATTATCGATTAAACTAAATACAAAATAAAGTTATTGCACATCTAATGAATTGAATATTAATGGGGATTTCAAAATGCAAAAAACAGAATTGAAGAGTTTCTCTTTTTTTTTAGAGAAGTCAATAGCTTGGAGACCCCTTGTCACTGGCTCTGCCATTCTTTTGTCTGCTTTTTTAATGTTTTTTGCATCATTTTCACATGCGGATAGCGGATTTAAACACTGGATTAAAGAGTTTAAAAAAATAGCTATTGCTCACAATATTAGCCCTTCTACGTTTCATATGGCATTTAAAGACATTAATGCCATTGATCCAGAAGTTTTAAAAAGCGCCGCATACCAACCGGAATTTATTGCTCCTTCATGGAACTATTTCGATAATCGTGTCCATGATATTGCTATTATAGAAGGACGGCGCCAAGCAAAAAAATGGAATAAATGGCTTCTTCAAATTGAAGAACGTTTTGGTGTTGACCGTAATATTCTGCTTGCTATTTGGTCAATGGAAAGCAATTATGGGAAAATTTTAGCCAATAAAAGTGTCATGCATGATACCATTCGCTCGCTTGCAACCCTAGCCTATGCCGATAAAAAACGCGAAAAATACGCACATACACAACTGATTTCTGCTATGAAAATTCTACAAAGTGGTGAAATTAAACGCTCTCAACTCACTGGATCTTGGGCCGGAGCATTGGGACATACACAATTTATTCCAAGCAGTTATCTCGCCTATGCTGTTGATATAAATCAAGATGGACGGCGTGATATCTGGAACTTTGTTCCAGATGCGCTGGCTACTGCTGCTAATCTTCTTCACAAAAATGGCTGGCAACCTAATCTTATTTGGGGAGTAGAGGTAAAAGTGCCGCAGGGAAAAAAACTTCCTGAAGGCTGGTATTCCTTTGAACAATGGAAAAAATTAGGTGTAAAATACGCTAATGGGCATCCTCTTCCTACATTAGCTGAACAAGCAATGTTAAAATATCCAGATGGAGAAAAAGGACCTATATTTTTAGTCACAAAAAATTTCTTTGTTCTAAAACGTTATAATAATGCAGATCGTTATGCTCTTGCCGTTGCCCTTCTTGCTGATCGCATTGCTGGACGGCCTGGATTAGTGCATGATTGGCAAAGACCTTTTCAGCCTATTACCTTCCAAGAATGTAAAGAACTGCAATCTCGCTTAAGTGCATTGGGATATTATAAAGGAGATATTGATGGACAAATCGGAACAGCCTCTCGCAAAGCAATCAAAGCTTTTCAGCTGCATTACGGTCTAAAAGAAAATGGATATCCATCATCTCAAGTGCTTTTTCTCCTTCGCCAACAATAATGGAGAATAAGGTCTTGTCTCTTTTGCGTCTTATATACTTGATATTCTTACTGTTTTCATTTTCTATTGTGGGGATCATACAACCATCCCCAAGTAAAGCAACGAACTTCTTCAAATGGTTGTCACAACATAACAAACAGACGCAACAACCACCGCAAATTATAGAACAAAAAATAAACAAGCCGCAAAAAAAGATCGTAACACAAAAAAACATACAAAAGCTAAAAAATGAGAACGCAAAGCGCATTCTTGTCATAGGAGATTTTACAGCTTCTGCTGTTGCCGATGCACTTAAGAAGTTTTTTATAGATAATAGTGATATCGTTATTATGAACAACACAAAGCCAGCTTCCGGATTAGTTCGAACTGATTATTATTCTTGGCAAAGCAATATTTCTAAACTCATTAATCAAAATAACCCCGATGTCATTATCATGATGATCGGGGCCAATGATAATCAACCCATCATAGACTCTCATAGCACGATTAACACAGATCAATCAGAATGGATGCACATCTACAAACAAAGAATTATCGAAATTGCTGAAAGTCTTCATGCCTCTGGAAAATCGTGGATATGGATAGGTCAACCTTCTTTTGGAAATGACCTTTTGACACAAAAAATGAAAATTTTTAATGCGCTCTACAAACAAGTAACAGAAACAGCAGGAGGATATTTTCTTGATATCTGGAGTGGCTTTAGTGATGAAGAAGGAAACTTTTCTTTTTCAGGCTATGATATTAATGGAAAAATGACCAAATTGCGCACCAATAATGGCATGCATTTCACTTCTGAAGGAAAGAAAAAACTTGCTGCTTATTTAGAAAAGCCATTGAAAAATATTTTAAATTTTCATGCCTTTTCTCATGAAAATTCTTACTCAACCGATCAAGTTATTAAAAAACTTATACAAGAATCAGAGAATCAAGAGCCAAGTAAAATTATGCGTCAGCCTCCAATGAGCCTTAATGATATGGTACAACAAAACACCCACCTCATAGGCAGAAAAAAATCAAGTTTTATAGAAAAATCATGGTTTCCACCAAATGGACATCAAAAAGATCGAGCTGATAATTTTTCTTTCCCATAATGTCTATTTAAAATACAAAATCTATTTTCCCCTATAAACAAAAAGCGAATAAGATAAAAACACTGTTTACATAGCTATAATGAAGAGAAAATTTGCATAAATTGCAACTACATCTTTGCGAAGAATATGAAAACGGCATGGTTAGCACCATGCCGTTATATCTTACAATCCACGTTTGTTAATCATTGCCTCTGGTAAAGGCATCCGTCCCCGAAAAGCTTTATAAAGCTCCTCTGGATCACGACTTCCCCCAGCAGAGTAAATAAAACGTTTCAACTTATTAGCAAGCTCTGAATTAAAAACATCTCCCGTTTCTTCAAAAGCCTGAAAAGCATCAGCATCAAGCACTTCTGACCACATATAAGAATAGTAACCAGCGGCGTAACCATCCCCTGAAAATATATGCGTAAAATGTGGAGGACGATGGCGCATAATAATTGTATCAGGCATTTGCAGCTTGTCTAATTCTTGGCGTTCAAACACTGTTGGATCAGTGACTTTTTCTCCTTGGTGAAAAGCCATATCCACGAGAGCTGATGAGATAAATTCAACCGCAGAAAATCCAGCATTAAATGTCTGTGCTGCTAAAACTTTATCTATCAACTCTTGTGGCATAGGAAGCCCTGTTTTTGCATGTATAGCATAAGATTTTAATACTTCTGGTACAGTTAACCAATGTTCATAAAGTTGAGAAGGCAGCTCAACAAAATCACGCGAAACCGATGTTCCCGATACAGATGGCCATACAACATCAGAAAGCAAACCATGCAATGCATGCCCAAACTCGTGAAAAAGCGTACGTGCATCATCAAGAGATAAAAGAGCAACCTCCCCTTTGGATGGTTTAGCAAAATTACAAACATTGTAGATAATGGGCTTTTGTCCGCCTTCCAATTTATGTTGTGATTGCAATCTACTCATCCACGCACCAGACCGTTTTGAAGAACGTGCAAAATAATCACCAATGAAAAGCCCAAGTAAGCTTCCATCAGATTTTTTTACTTCCCATAAACGTGCATCAGGATGCCAAAGTGCAACAGCATTTTTTTCTTCAAATGTAATGCCAAAGAGTTTTTCTGCTACTCCAAAAGCCGCTTTAATCATATGATCAAGTTGAAAATAATATTTAATTTCAGCGCCATCAAAAGAAAACTTTTCAGTGCGAAGTTTTTCAGCATAATAACGCCAATCCGAAGCTGTTAAAGATTCATTGCTTCCCTGATTATTGGCAAAATTTTGTAATTCAATTTGCTCAGTAGAAGCCTTCGCTTTTGCTCGCTCCCATACAGGCATAAGCAAATTCATAACAGAATCAACACTTTTAGCCATAGTATTATCGAGTTTTAAATCCGCAAAAGATTTATATCCCAATAATTTAGCTTGCTCATCTCGAAGCGCAACAATCTCTAAAATAATGGTTCGATTGTCATTCTTGTTATTATTTTCACCACGTTTAGCCCAAGCTTGGAATGCAACTTTACGCAAATCACGACGATCAGAGAATTTTAAAAAAGGTTCAACAATTGAGCGTGCTAGTGTTAATGCATAGGCTTCTTCACTGCCTCTTTCGTACGCAATTTCTTTCATTGAAGCAATGAGATCTTCCGGTAAACCAGATAAGTCTGTTTGTTTTAAAAATAGAATCCATTCAGCTTCATCGTTTAAGACATTTTGCCCAAAAGTAGCATTTAAAAAAGCGAGTCTTTCATTAATTTCTACAAGCCGTTTCTTCGCTTTTTCATCTAATTTTGCACCATGACAAACAAACTTTTTCCACCATAATTCAAGAACACGTGTTGTTTCATTCTCAAATGTCCCCTGTTGCGACTGTTTATAAAGCATATCTATTTTCGCAAATATCCGCGCATCCATCATCATTTTTGAAGAATAACGAGAAAGTTTTACAACGAACTCTTGCTCTAGCTGTTGAATTAATACATTCGTATGAGCACTAGTGCGTAAGAAAAATATTGAACAGACACGATCAAGCGCTTTGCCGCAAAGCTCAAAAGGCTGCAAAAAATTCTCAAGCGTTGGTGGTTCTTGCACCATCGCAATTGCCTCTAGTTCTTCTTCTGCTTCTTGAAGTGCCTGTTCAAAAGCGGGTTTAAAATCTTCATCACTTATAGAAAAAAAATCAGGAAGACCTGAAAATCCCTTCCAGTCCAGCACTGCTGCTTTTGTCATAATACTTTATGTCTCCATTATAAATTTAAACTGTAACAATTATCTTTACGACACAAATTGATAACATACTAAAACTATTTCTTGAGTTTCAAAACTACCTTTCAAAACGCTATTGAATAAAAAACCTGAAAATCGTACAGTTTTTCCATTTCAAACCATATTATATTGAAGCAATAAAGATTATTCGCTCGCACATCACAATAGAATTGCATATTAACAAAAACACTTGGAGAAAAGCATAATCTCCACTCTTTATAAAATATTGCTGTAGATTCTTTTGAAAATCAAAAACTTCATTAAAGAAATGATGGTAAAAATCAGAACTGATTTTTACATTTACGTTTTTATATTATCCTCAAATTAAGCTGTATTCTCGTTTCAGTGATTCAGAAACTTGTTCATAACTGATAATTTATCCTTGACTTTAACTTAAAATATTAACAATTGGAAATATAGTCGGGGAGGTTTTTTCAAATCTTCCATAAACTTTTGTTTTTATCTCATCTATTATTTAGATTTACAACTCCCCAACTCTTCAGGAGGGACTTTATCATGACTGAAATTAAAACGGCCTTCGACTTCAAAAATTTTTCTCCTGAAGCTCTCGCTGAAAAATTAAAAAATCAGCATTTTGCAGACTCTATTGATATCATCAATGATCTCGATATCATGGAACGTGTCACTATTCTTAGTCTTCTACCTCTTGATTATGTTATCGAACTTTTTGATAAACCAGAGCTTGAGCAACCTGCTGCCATCCTAGAACTTCTCCCTATAAATCGTGCTGTTGAAATTCTTGATGGCATGTCTGCCGATGCTGCTGCAGACGTCTTTCAAGAAATGGATAAAGAAACCCGCACACGACTTTATGCCTTGCTTAACCCCTTAACGCGCGCTGAACTTAAAAAACTCACCAGTTATCCTGACCATACAGCAGGAGCACTGATGACAACAGAGTTTATAGCCGTTCCTTCGAACTGGACCATACAAAAAACTTTGGATCACATTCGTGAAGTCGAGCGAACACGTGAAACAGTTTATACCAGCTATGTGATTGATCCTAAAACAGGTACTCTTCTCAAAGCTGTTTCACTGCGTAACCTTATTCTTGCCTCACCTGATGAACAAATTCTTAATGTCCCTACCCATGACTCGCCCATTACAATATCGCCCTTCACACATCATGAAGATATCGCACGCCTTTTCCAACGCCATGATCTTCTCTCTGTGCCTGTAGTTGATGAAAGTAACCATGTCATTGGCATTGTAACCGTTGATGACGTGCTTGATACTATGGTCGATGAGATGAATGAAGATGCCTATAAATTTGGGGGTATGGAAGCGCTTAATAAGCCCTATATGCAAATTAAGTTTCCTGAAATGATGAAAAAACGTGGCGGGTGGCTCGCTTTACTCTTTATCGGTGAAATGCTGACAGCAAGCGCTATGCAGCATTTCGAAACAGAACTCGAAAAAGCGATTATTCTTACACTGTTCATACCTCTCATTATGAGCTCAGGAGGAAATTCCGGCTCACAAGCTACATCCCTTATTATCCGTGCATTGGCTTTACGTGAACTCACATTAAAAGACTGGTGGAAAGTTATTATTCGTGAAATTCCAACAGGATTATCCCTTGGTCTCTTACTCGGAATTATTGGTGTTACGCGCATTGCTCTTTGGCAAAAACTGGGTATCTACGACTATGGCCAACATTGGATTGCTATTTCGACAACAGTGGGTACAGCTTTAGTTGGAATCGTTACCTTTGGTTCTCTTTCTGGATCTATGTTGCCTTTTATTCTTAAAGGTTTAAAATTTGATCCAGCAAGTGCTTCTGCTCCTTTTGTGGCAACTTTAGTAGATGTCATGGGCATTATAATCTATTTTTCTGTAGCTTCCCTCATTTTGTCAGGAACTCTCCTTTAAACATGTAAAGTAAAAACTCTTACTTATGGAAAAATCTTGTCATGTAACCTAAGATTCTTTCCATAAGAGAATAAGCTTTATTATTTATTTTTCTAGCGCACCGCTCTATAGATAATTTATTATTTTTTTTGAATAATAGCTCCGAATAGCGTAATTTCACCTCATCATAAAGCTTCTCATATTAAATCGATTAAAGTCATCTTCTTGCCAGTCACAAACGAGATCGGTGTATGGCTAAAAACTATTCAAGAAAAAATAAAATACTTCTTATATCATCTCTCTCTCGTATCAAAAACTGGCGCAATATTGACAGCTGAGAAAGAATAATAATGATGATACTCAACAAGCTTTATATTTCTTCACAAAGGCGTTAATAGTATACTATTCGCGTATGTTATATCATTTATGAGCCCTATCATGGAATGGATGTAGTGTACATTAAGCGATCTCTCTTAAGTACATGAATATGCAACAAAAAGTATATTCTGTTTAAAGTGTTCTGTTTGGCATGAAAAGCATACTCCTATTAGAGAATGCAATTAACAAAAAAGTGTAAGGCAATGCACTATCTCCATGGTTTAAAAAATATTACTTTAGATGCTTTTGAAAGCATAAATTGGATTAACGGCAAAAATGGGAATTTTCTTTGGATACCTTCATATTCTTTCTAAATAAGACTGTATTCCGGGTTCATAAATAAATCAAAAGATATAACTATTGCCCTAATCTGGCATACAAAAGCTAGAACTTCTTATAAAATTCTTAATCGTCTCAATATTTACCTCAAATACACGATTGCATTAGATCTGGATTTTGATTGACAAGTTATTGAATAAGAAAAAGCTTTATTTAGAATAAAAATATTGTAAAATTGTCAATAAATTGGCTATGGATTGAGAGATATTCCGGATTTTTATCAATCTCTTTGCAAAACAACAACAACAATACCGCTAGCTTTATACTTACTTACTCTTACAAGAATTCATATAAATTTCTTGTGTCATATTGATAAAAATCAAATTGACTGTGATTTTTGGGATAATTCTTAGCTCGAGAATAGAACATACGTATTATAAAAAACTTTTACGAAGCTTCAGAAATTGAAGCTCAATAGAGCCTTAAAGACTTGGATAAATAGTTTTGCCATAAAAATATTGCCTCCATCTTCCAAAATTATAAAAAAACATGTAAAAGGTTTTCTAATAATCAGGCAAAGAATGTAAAGACTTTGCCTCAAATGAAATTTCATTAAACGAAAAGAAGAAAATTTATGCAATTGCGTAACATTGCCATCATTGCCCACGTTGACCATGGGAAAACAACGCTTGTAGACGGGCTTCTCAAGCAATCAGGAAACTTCCGTGATAATCAACGTACAAGCGAACGTATGATGGATTCAAACGATATTGAGAAAGAACGCGGAATTACAATCCTAGCGAAAGTGACATCTGTTGTTTGGAAAGATACTCGAATTAATATTGTTGATACACCAGGACACGCTGACTTTGGTGGAGAAGTTGAACGCATCCTCAATATGGTTGATGGAGCCATCGTCCTTGTTGATGCAGCTGAAGGACCAATGCCACAAACAAAATTTGTCGTTGGCAAAGCATTGAAAGTAGGTTTGCGCCCTATTGTTGCTATTAATAAAATTGACCGACCTGATGCACGCGTTGATGAAGTTATTAATGAGGTTTTTGACCTTTTCGCTGCTCTTGACGCAACTGATGAACAGCTTGATTTTCCCATTCTTTATGGTTCAGGACGCGATGGATGGATGGCTGAAGCCCCCGAGGGACCAAAAGATCAAGGATTAGGTCCTTTATTTGATCTTGTAACGCGGCATGTTCCTTCCCCTAGCGTCGCAGAAGGCCCGTTCCGCATGATTGGAACTATTCTTGAAGCAGATCCGTTTTTGGGACGAATTATTACAGGTCGTATTCATTCCGGCTCTCTAAAACCCAATCAAAATGTCAAGGTTCTGGGACAAGATGGAAAACTTTTAGAAACTGGGCGGATTTCAAAAATTCTAGCATTTCGTGGTCTAGAACGGCAACCTATTGAAGAAGGAAGTGCTGGTGATATTGTTGCGATTGCAGGTCTGCAAAAAGGTACCGTCGCTGATACTTTCTGTGATCCTACGGTTAATGAACCCCTTACTGCCCAACCAATTGATCCTCCTACTGTGACGATGAGTTTTCTCGTCAACGATAGCCCCCTTGCAGGAACTGAAGGAGATAAAGTAACAAGTCGTGTCATTCGTGACCGATTGTTAAAAGAAGCTGAAGGCAATGTCGCTCTTAAAATTGAAGAATCAGCCGATAAAGATTCTTTCTACGTTTCAGGACGAGGAGAATTACAGCTTGCAGTTCTTATTGAAAATATGCGCCGTGAAGGATTTGAGCTTAGTGTTTCACGTCCACGTGTTGTTATGCAAAAAGATGAAAATGGAACAATTCTTGAGCCAATCGAAGAAGTTGTTATCGATGTCGATGAAGAATATTCCGGTACTGTTGTACAAAAAATGTCTGAACGTAAGGGTGAAATGGTAGAATTACGTCCTTCTGGAGGTCATCGTGTCCGCCTTGTCTTTTACGCCCCAACTAGAGGACTTATTGGTTATCAATCTGAACTTTTAACGGACACACGTGGTACAGCAATTATGAATCGCCTTTTCCATGCTTATGAACCTTATAAAGGAGACATTGCTGGTCGCGTTAATGGTGTTATGATTTCTAATGACAACGGTGAATCTGTTGCTTATGCTCTTTTTAATCTTGAAGATCGTGGACCTATGATCATTGATGCAGGTGTGAAAGTCTATCAAGGTATGATTATTGGCATCCACTCACGCGATAATGACTTAGAAGTTAATGTGTTAAAAGGAAAAAAACTTACTAATATGCGCGCTTCCGGAAAAGATGAAGCGGTAAAGTTAACGCCTCCCATTAAAATGACATTAGAACGTGCCTTATCATGGATACAAGATGATGAACTTGTGGAGGTAACCCCTAAAAATATTCGTCTACGCAAACTCTATCTTGATCCCAATGAACGTAAACGTTTTGAAAAAACACGTGCATCAATTTCAAGTTAATTTCATAATCTCTTTGGTAAAATATTTAATTGTATTGAGCCTCACTATATTCCAGAAAGGATGTCTCTATGAATATTAAGGAAATACCCGTAGGCAAAAATCCACCAGAAGATATTAACGTTATTGTGGAAGTCTCTCTTGGTGGTCAGCCAATAAAATATGAGATGGATAAAAAGTCGGGTGCATTATTTGTTGACCGTTTTCTTCATACATCGATGGTTTATCCTGGAAATTACGGTTTTGTCCCTCATACGCTTTCAGATGATGGTGATCCTATTGATGTCCTTATCTGTAATACCCGTCCACTTATACCTGGTTGTGTTATCAATGTTCGCCCCATCGGAGCTCTAATGATGGAAGATGATGGTGGTAAAGATGAAAAAATTATTGCCATTCCCACGACAAAATTAACAAAACGCTATATCAATATTCATGACTATACAGATCTGCCCGAGATTACACTCAAACAAATTGAACATTTCTTCAAGCATTATAAAGATCTGGAACCTGGAAAATGGGCTAAAATTGAAGGATGGCGTGATAAAAACTTTGCTCATGAATTAATTAAGCAAGCTGTTGAGCGCAATAAAAAAGTATAACGATTTTAATAAAATAAAGCCTATAAAAAATAGGCTTTGTTCTTTATTTTTTCTACGAGATGCAATCTCTAAAGGATTGCCATATCTGCTTTAGCTCTTCTAAATGTGTTGAAAAGTAAAGTTGTTTGTAGCGAGATATTGCGCCGCTTTTCAGAGAAATAGAAGAAGATGGGATTTTCCACTGCTTCGCAAGAAATTTAATGAGAGCTTTATTCGCTTTTCCATCTTCAGGAACAGCACGAAGGCGTATAACCAGATATTGCTTTTCACCATCCCTACATTCAACCCCTATTATTTTGTCAACAGATGATTTGGGAATGAGATATACAAATAAAATCAAGTTATTTTTATCAACTTGATAAAACATGTATTCGCCTCAAGTAACATTTCTATACATACATGTTTGCGTAAACACGCCACATAAAAGTACGAATAAAATAAATAATAACGAACACTATAATAGGTGAAATATCAATTGTTCCCAAATTGGGTAAAATTTGCCGGATACGGCTTAGAACGGGATTTGTAAGACGATATAGAAAGCTTCCTATCAAAACAACAAAGCGATTGCGTGAATTTATGATATTAAAGACATAAAGCCAAGAAAAAATGACACTAGCGATTAAAATATCAATATAAATCTCAAAAATCAAATCAATCGTTCGAAGCAATGCATAAATCATGCGTCATCCCTTTCAATCAAGGAAACAGAAGAGCGTATAGAAAACCTTCATTAAAGCAGGCCTGTGTATCAAAAAATGGTTTTATATTTCAATACTCTTTTTTCTTGAATAAAAACCAGACATCTAAATTCTTCATCTCTCTATTTAATGACGATGCAGTTAGAAAACAAATATCAAAATTAAAAATAGCACATAAAATAGAAGAAACGGCAAAAAATCTGAATATCCCTTATAGGATTAATCTTAAATCTCATCGTTTTAATTATTAATTATAAAAAACAAACAAACTAAAAGCGGCCTTTAAAAGGCCGTTTTTAGTTTTAAAATTATTTTTGCAAAGCAGTCAAACGATTAAGAGCACTGCTAAAACCATCTAGCTGAATAAATAAATCATTCAAAGCTGGTTCACCTGCAGCAGCAATTGTCATCGCCAACTTTAACTGTTTTCCAGAACGCAAAGCTGCTACGTGATTTTTGTCAAAAACGACAGGAACCACACAACCTGCTGGCACACAAGTCCTTATACCAGTTTCAATAACAGCTTTCCCTTCATCAACTTGCAAACGAACAGGTTTAGAAACCAAAATGCCAAAAGGAACGGTTAAGCTACCTGATACAACACCCTCAGCATTGAGAATAAGGCTCATAGCCACAACAACACGCCCTTGCTCATTTACTTCTTGACGATGCATAAAGCAAACTTTTTTCCCTTCTTGTAACCCACAATTAATGGTCCACAAGCCATAGGTTTCAGTTAAAGAAGAAGCACCATTTGGTAATGTCTCTACTGCATCTTTTGGTGCAGAAGGCTTTGAACCTGTTGCAAATGCAACAGATGAAATACTCAAAAGAGTACAAACTATAAGTAAATTAAATAACTTTTTCATTTTATATCCCTGTTCTTTACATAAAAGAGAAACATATTTATTATTTATAAATTAATATAAAGCATCTCAATACAAAAAGCTTTCTTATAATCATATAGCTTTTATAACAACCGAAGGCTACCTCGAAATTCGCTAACAACTTTCATATAAACATGCTTTTTAAAAGAAACAACAATTAAAGGAAGGGTTTCTAGATCAACCCATTTCCATTGATCGAACTCCGCTTTATTGCCTTCTGGCGGCGGATTAATCGCAATTTCAGAAAGCTTTCCTGTAAACTGGAAAGCAAACCACTTTTGTATTTGGCCACGATATTTATTACTTAATGTGCACCCAATAAGTTCTTGTGGAAAATCATAGTGAAACCAATTTTGTGCTTCTTTAATCAACTTTATAGATCGAATACCCGTTTCTTCATAAAGTTCACGATACGCTGCATCTAATGGTTTTTCATCTTCATCAATCCCTCCTTGAGGAAGCTGCCAACGATGAGATATGTCAATATCTGCATCTGGATGAATGGGCATCATTAAACGACGCCCAACCCACACTTTACCCTCATGATTAAAGACAACAATCCCAACACATTTGCGATATGGAAGAATCTTCAAATTAATACCTGCATCCATTTAATATTCCTCAAAATCGCAAGCTATAGATATCAATTCTCACTTTAACACATCCTTATTGGGATCTGGTGGAAATGCTGCATTTACCATTTCACCTCGTAATAGTTTATAGGCCTCATTCAATTGAATATCATCTTTAGGGTCTTTGGGAACAAAAGCAGCTGAACCAGATCCTTTATTACTCTCTCGTTTTCCTTTGATATGTCCTTTTAATGCAGACTCACCAACTTTTACATCATAACCCTTATATTTTTCGGGGAGTGGCTGCTCTACAATAATATCAGGCGTGATCCCTGTTCCTTGAATAGAAGTGCCAGATGGCGTGTAATAAAGTGCTGTTGTTAAGCGTAAAGCCCCATTTTCACCCAAAGGAATAATTGTTTGAACAGATCCTTTACCAAAAGACTGCGTCCCTAAAATTGTTGCACGACGATGATCTTGCAATGCACCCGCAACAATTTCGGAAGCACTTGCCGAACCACCATTAATAAGAACAATGAGCGGTTTTCCATTGATGACATCACCTGGCTTCGCATCAAATCTTGTCACATCACTCTTTTTGCGCCCACGAGTCGACACAATTTCACCTTTATTGAGAAAAGCACTCGAAACATTAACAGCTTGATCTAAAAGCCCACCCGGATTAAGCCGCAAATCAAGAACGTAACCTTTTAGCTTATCTTCAGGAATTTTAGATTGGATATCTTTAATTGCCGCTAGAAGATTATTTAATGTCTGCTCAGAAAACTGAATAACTCTCACATATCCAATGTCACCCTCAACCCGATATTTCACCGCTTTTACTTTGATAATATCACGAATAATCTTCACTTCAAATGGCTTATCAACGCCAGAACGAATAATTGTTAAGGTAATTGATGTTCCAGGAGCACCTCGCATCTTATTAACAGCTTCATTCAATGTTTGACCATTCGTTTGTACATCATCAATTTTTGAAATAAGGTCTCCTGCTAGAATACCTGCTTTTGAAGCAGGAGTATCATCCATTGGTGAAACAACTTTAATTAAGTTTTTTTCCATAGTGACCTCAATACCAAGACCTCCGAACTCTCCTTTCGTAGAATCCCGCATATCCTTGGCTTCTTCGGCATTCAAATAAGATGAATGAGGGTCCAGTGATGTGAGCATGCCATTGATAGCATTTTCAATAAGCTTTTTATCATCTGGAACTGTAACATATTGCATACGCACACGCTCAAAAACATCGCCAAATATAGCTAGCTTTTTATATGCATTATCTTCATTATTCGCAGCAACAGACTGCACCATAATCATTGAACAGGCGCCGAGCAATACCCCAGCGACCAAAAGAATAACTTTACGAATCATTTTGGCTCCTTCTTATTTTTTCAGTCTGCCACCAAGGAGTTGGATTTACAGGTTTTCCCTGCTTTCTAAACTCAATGTAAAGCATTGGAGAAGTTTTTCCTATATCCAATGCAACACTGTTTGAAATAAATTGCATCTCCATTATACCCAGAGGCTCACCTGAAAGAACAAACTGCCCCTGTTTTACATTAATTCTCGACATTCCAGTAAGAATGATATGATAACCATTTCCAACGTTGAGAATGATTAAATGTCCGTAAGAACGAAATGGCCCAGCAAAAGCAACAAAAGCATCCACAGGTGATATAACAACAGCTCCTGACTCTGTTTCTATCGTTTCACCAAAGCGCGTAATCTGCGAACTTTTGTTAGAGTGATGTATTCTTTTTCCTGAAACAGGAAAAAGTAAAGAACCTTTTCGGCTTTCAAAATTGGACTGTTCTAACAATTGCAAACTTTTCCGTACCTGTACTGATGCATCAGAGCTAAGTTTTGACTGACGATCAAGCTCTAAAATCAATTCTTCCAAAGACTGCGCTTTTTTAGCAAGAGCAATATTTTTTCGTTGCTGTTCTGTAAGTTCTTTTTCTGATTTTGTTTGTAGTTTGTTTTTTTTGTCTAATAAAAGCTCTAAACGTTTTCGCTGCTCTGCTTGATTTTGCAGTTTTGTCTTTAATCCTGTATATTCCCTAGTAATGGAATTACTCAAATTGGTCAACTCCTTGAGTTTTACTGTTAAATCTCGTGTTTTCTCCTGCATCTGAGGAATAACTGTACCTAATAAAACAGAACTACGTATAGAAGCCAACGCATCCTCTGGCTGTATCATAAGAGCAGGAGGCGGATTCAATCCCATACGCTCCAAAATTGCAAGAACTTCTGCAAATTCAGCACGACGATTTTTTAAACTTTGATAGACTTGTACCCGCTTTTCTATCATTTTTTTAAGCTTTTCTTCCCTTTTAGCAATATCATCTGCTACTATACGTTCTTCTTTAGCCGCCTTTATGAGTGCATCACTCAAAACACGTTGATCTTTTTTTAAATGCTCAACTTGATGCATAAGAAAAGCAACACGCTCACGCGAAAGTGAAATATTTTGGCGAATTTCTCCCAATTCTTTATGGACTTCCGTACTCCTCATTGTATCTTCCGCATGCGATACAGAAAAGCAAAAAAACATACTCAAGAGCAGAATGACAAATATGACGCACTCCTCATATAAATATAGCATCTTTCTATGAAGAAGCTTTTTCATTTGCAAAAACCATGACACCTCATCGTATACATTAGAGATGCTTTAAATGGTGTCAGCTAAAACAATATTAATAAACATATAAATAAGTGCTAAAAATTGAACAAAAATATTAAAAACGATGATACGGATGATTATTTTCAATTGTTACAGCGCGATAAAGTTGTTCTGTAAGAAGAATACGTGCAATTTGATGTGGCCACGTCATCAAACCAAAAGATAAAAGAAAATCAGCACGCTTCCTTATTTGCTCATTATGCCCATCAGGTCCTCCCAAAGCAATGACGACATCTCGAATTCCCTCATCACGATAACACCTCAATTTTTCAGAAAAAGAAGTTGACGAAATCGATTCTCCACGCTCATCTAACACAATTAATCGACATTTTTCAGGTAAAAATTCAATAAGTTTTCTCCCCTCTTCCTCCACACGTTGACAAACTGTTTGAGCACGACTTTCTGGTATCTCTTGTAACTTTTTTAAATGAAAGCCTACAGCACCAGAACTTTTAGAAAAACGATCCAAATAATGTTGAACCAATGTTTGCTCTGCCCCACTTTTCATACGACCAACCGCAAAAATAGAAATTTGCATTTTAATGATCTCCGAAGAGAAGCAAAGCCGTATCATTTAAATCCGGCGTCATCCATATTTTTTCTAAATTATAAAAAAGACGAACTTCTGGACGAAAAAGATGAATGATAATATCACCTGTATCAATCAATACCCAGTCACCTCCAGCAAGCCCTTCTACACGCGCAAGCCCCTGCCCACTATCTTTCCAAGTATGTAATAAATGATCAGCAACAGAAGATACATGACGCTGCGAATTTGCTGAAGCTATGACCATATAATCAGCCAAAGATGACTTCCCTCGAATATCAATAGCAACAATATCTTCTGCTTTTGTATCTTCTAAACTCTTGAGAATAACTTCAAGACTCTCACTAACAGAAAAAACTTTTTTTTCTTTTGAAGGTATAATATCATAAGAGTGTTTGTGTGCAACGTTTTTCAGATCAATATCCTTTCTTATCGTTGTGTAATGTCAAAAAGAGACTTCTTTAGAAAGAAGCAGAATCTTATGAAATGTTCAAGAAAAATCATTCTTCTCCAAACGAAGGTTTGTTGAAGATTGAAAAGATAAAGGTCCATGCAAATAAGTCCAAACTGGCGGTTTTATAAAAGGTAAGCGCCCACTTTCTCTCTCATCCAAACGAAATCGGCGATAAATCTGTGCCATAGGAGAAAAGAGTGCCGACCTATGGCCTAAAGGACGATCAATAATCGCAATAGGAAGCATAGAGACAATATCACGCCATCGATACCAATGATGTATCGTTGTAAAACTATCCGCTCCCATAATCCATACAAAATTTACACCACTGTAATGGGTAAGAATATGGAAAATTGTATCTACCGATACTTTGCTCCCTATAGCTTTTTCAAAACCTGTCAAGCGAATTTTCGGATGGTCAATAAGTTTAAAACTTAATCGCATTCTCTCCTCTAAAGGGAGTAACTGTGTACAATCCTTTAAAGGATTGCCTGGACTAACCATCCACCATAACTGATCAAGATGTAAACGCCGAATGGCAATTTTTGCAACGAGAAGGTGCCCCGCATGCGGCGGATTAAAGGAACCACCAAAAAGACCTACAACATTAGATCTTTCAACATGTGGCATACAATTTTTCCATGGAAAAAATAGGCTTTTCAAACTCTAACCTGACCATTTCCTTTAACATGATATTGAAATGATGTTAGCTGTTCAACACCTATGGGACCACGTGCATGCATTTTTCCTGTTGCGATACCAATTTCCATTCCAAAACCAAATTCACCTCCATCAGCAAACTGTGTCGATGCATTGTGTAATAAAATAGCTGAATCTAAATGATTAAAAAAGATCTTCACCACTTCCAAATCCTCAGCAATAACCGATTCCGTATGTCCTGATGAATAACGCTTGATATGAGCAATAGCTCCCTCAACCCCCTCAACCGTTTTAACAGAAAGAATAGCATCAAGATATTCATGTGACCAATCTTCTTCAGAGGCTAATTTTACATCTGGCATAAGAAAAACAATATCTTCTGTGGCGCGAATTTCACATCCCTTCTCCTGTAAAGCAGTTAAAACAGGAAGAAACTTTTTTAATGCTTGGCTGTCAATGAGAACTGTCTCAACAGCACCGCATATCCCTGTTCGCCGCAGCTTTGCATTTAAAACAATATTGCGTGCCATATCTAAATCTGCCGATTTATCAATATAAATATGACAAAGTCCCTCCAAATGAGCAAAAATTGGAACACGTGCATCAGACTGAACGCGGGCAACAAGGCTCTTTCCACCACGTGGTACGATCACATCAATCGCTCCATCCAATCCTTTGAGCATTTCCCCAACGGCAGAACGATCTGTCGTTCCAACCATTTGGATAGCATCTTTGGGTAAACCAGAGCGCTCTAATCCTTGTACCAACGCACAATGAAGTGCATGAGAAGAATGAAAGCTATCCGAACCACCGCGCAAAATCGCAGCATTGCCCGCTTTTAAACACAAAGCACTCGCATCAATTGTAACATTTGGGCGACTCTCATAAATAATGCCAATTACACCAAGAGGTGTTCTTACACGACTTATATGAAGCCCATTGGGGCGTGTCCACGCACTTATGACCTGCCCAACAGGATCAGATAAATGAGCAACTTGACGAACACTATCTATCATTGCACCCAAACGCAATTCATCTAATCTAAGCCGATCAATCATTGCTGCTTTCAAATTATTCTGAGCAGCCTTCTCTAAATCCAAACAATTCGCCTGTAAAATTTCATCTGAGTAAGCCTCTAGGCTTAAAGCGATCATTTCCAATGCATTGTTCTTTTGCTCAGAAGAAGCAACAGCCAATGCTGCAGCGGCATAGCGTGCTTTTTGTCCCATATCTTTCATTTTTTCTTCTAAAGTCATCGTATCATCCACTCTGCCAAAATAATAAAAACAAAAGTAACTTTTTTAAACAGAATTGATCAAGCAACGTACAATCATATCATTACGATGCACCATAGCAGAGCGCGCCTCATACCCAAGAATAGCTTCAATTTCTTCACTTTTATGTCCTATAATGCGTACAGCCTCATCTTTGTCATAGCTTACAAGTCCACGCGCAATCTCAACTCCATCTGTACCAACAATTGCAACCGTATCCCCACGCTGGAAATTTCCCTCAACGCCAATAACCCCTGCTGCTAATAATGATTTTCCTGTTTCAAGAGCCCTAATGGCTCCTTGATCAATCGTCAAAACACCAGATGGATCTAAATGACCAGAAATCCATGTTTTCCAAGCATTGACAGATTTCTTACTTGCTGCAAAAAAACTCTTGCGTTCACCTTTGTCAATTGCAGCAAGGGGATTCATACGTTTGCCTGAAGTGATAATCATCGCCGTTCCAGCAGCATTAGCTATTTTTCCGGCATCAAGCTTAGTCTTCATTCCTCCCCGCGAAAACTCTGAAGCAGCAACATCTGCCATTTTTTCGATATCATGCGTAATGGATGCAACAAAAGGTATAAATTCAGCCGTAGGATCTCTATGGGGAGACTTTGTATAAAGACCATCAATATCAGATAAAAGTATTAAAAGATCTGCCCTCACCATTGTTGCCACACGTGCAGCTAAACGGTCATTATCACCATAACGAATTTCAGTTGTCGCAACAGTATCATTCTCATTAATAACAGGCACAGCCCCCAAATATAAAAGCATCTCAATCGTTGCACGTGCATTGAGATAACGTCTTCGCTCCTCCGTATCAAATAAAGTAAGCAAAATTTGGCCTGTTTTGAGCCCATGTTGAGCAAGCGCATCACCATAGGTTTTCGCTAACTCAATTTGCCCCAAAGCAGCACATGCCTGACTTTCTTCCAATTTCAAAGCCCCCTTAGGAAGCTGTAGCAATGTCCTTCCTAAAGCAATAGCCCCTGAAGACACCAATAATATCTCTACACCTTTTTTGTGTAATCCAACAACATCACTGATCAAACTTTTAAGCCATTCAACCCGTAACCCTGTCTGAGGATCAACCAAAAGTGCCGATCCAATTTTGACCACGATACGTTTATAGTGTGTGAGTTTTTGCAATCCAACAGCCATCTCAATCAATCCTGCTATCCCCACCGTTCTCCTCTTTACGTGAAATTTCAATAATACGTGCACCAGCACGCAGCACATTTTCTAAACCTTCGCGACTAACCGCAGAAAACATCATAACAGGTTGATCCGTTACTCTTTGTAAAGCTTCCTGTTTCGTTTTACGCTCGTCAACCGTGAGCGTATCTATTTGGCTTAAAGCGACAATTTCAGTCTTATTACTTAGATTGTTTCCATAAGACTCAAGTTCATGACGCACAATTTGATATGCTTTTGCAACATCTTCTTCTTGAGCAGAAATCAAATGAAGGAGGACACGACAACGTTCCACATGTCCTAAAAAACGGTCTCCAATTCCCACCCCTTCATGGGCTCCTTCGATTAACCCCGGAATATCAGCCAAAACAAATTCACGACCATCAATTCGTACAACACCAAGATGAGGATGTAGAGTGGTAAAAGGATAATCTGCAACTTTTGGTTTTGCAGCCGTCACAGAAGCTAAAAAAGTCGATTTCCCAGCATTTGGTAAACCAACAAGTCCCGCATCAGCAATTAACTTCAAACGAAGCCATATTGCACGCTCTTCTCCAGACAAACCTGGATTTGCACGACGCGGTGCCCGATTTGTCGATGTTGTAAAGTGAAGATTGCCAAAACCGCCATTCCCGCCTTTTGCAAGGCGATAGCGCTGTCCCACTTCCGTTAAATCACAGATTAACGTTGTATTATCTTCTTCAAAAATTTGCGTCCCAACCGGAACTTTAAGGATGACATCATCACCCTTCTCACCCGTCATATTACGCCCCTTGCCATGTCCCCCTGTTTTTGCTTTAAAATGTTGTTGGTATCGATAATCAATCAGCGTGTTAAGCCCATCAACAACAAGCGCCCAGACATCACCTCCCCGCCCCCCATTCCCCCCATCAGGCCCCCCAAATTCTATGAATTTTTCACGACGAAATGATACTGCTCCGGAACCTCCATTACCAGAACGAATATAAACTTTAGCTTGATCAAGAAATTTCATTGGAAGCGCTCACTGAGGAATCAATCTTTCTACCTCTATAGGCAATATATTAATTTTACCAGTTTTTCATCATTGTTAACAGAGAAACTCTAAATATCTCTGAATAACTATTTGAAAAAATCATCATACTTAAATACATGCGTAAAGTTAAGCTTTTTCAAATACGTAAGTAAAGTTAAGCCTTCTTAAAAGAAGGTGCTATTCTTGTATTTTTGTTTTTCCCTTAAATTCAAGCGCTAAAAGATAAAGCTCCACTGATTCTGATCGGCTTGCGGGTGGTTTAACATGATAGACTTTTTTAAAATGCTGTTTTAGTATTGTGAGAAGAGTGTTTTCTGCTCCACCTTGAAAAGCCTTTGCCAAAAAATGCCCACCAGGTTTTAGAACAGAAAGAGCAAAATCAGCAGCAACTTCACATAAATAAATCGTTCTTAAATGATCTGTTTGACGATGTCCTGTTGTTGGTGCAGCCATATCAGAAAGCACAACATCCGGCTTTGTTCCTAAAGCATCAATTAATTTCTGCGGTGCATCTGCATGTAAAAAATCCATTTCCAGCATCACAACCCCAGGCAACGGATCAACATGCAAATAATCAATACCAACCACGCTAGGCTTTTCATCACTTGACCCTATTATATGCCCAGCCACCTGACACCATCCCCCAGGTGCTGCTCCTAGATCAATAACCTTTTGTCCTTTTTTCAAAAAACTATAACGTTCATTAATTTCAATGAGTTTATAAGCCGCACGTGAACGATAACCATCTACTTTTGACTGATGAACATAAGGATCATTCAGATGCCTCTCTAACCATCGCCGTGATGAAGCTTTAATGGTTCCTGCTTTCTTTTTTACGCGCTGATATAATTCATGTGACCCTGAACCTCCATAGCCACCCTTGGGTGTTTTTGTTATTTTTTTCATCGTTATTCATTGTCTCCATATTTAGTTCTCTAACGCTTGAAATCTCTGCTCTTTCTATGACGACACCATACACCATCGCGTAACATCAGCTCTATTAAAATTCCTTCCCTTAATCCACGATCAGCAACCCTTAAACGCTGACTTGGCCAAACTTCTCGAATAACATCTAAAATTGCACAACCAGCTAAAACTAAATCTGCTCTCTCTCGCCCAATAAAAGGACTTATTACGCGTTTTTCTATATCCCATGACAATATGCGTTTTGTCATAAGAGTAATGTCTGCATCATTCATCCAAATGCCATCCACTTTTCTTCTATCATAACGCTCTAAATTAAGATACATTCCTGCTAAAGTCGTAACTGTACCAGAGGTTCCCAAAAGATGAAACTTCGGACCTTGCGCTAACTCTCCTAATTTATGACGATCTGAAAAATTATTTAACAACCTTCGCACATAGCTTTTCATTTTTTCAAAATCGTCTAAACTAATATTATTTCCTCCAAAACGTTCAGCAAGTGTAACAACACCAACAGGAAGAGAAGTCCAAGCGATAATCTGTCCAGATAAACGAAAAGAACGTTTTTGAGAAACATCAAGGAGAACAATTTCTGATGATCCTCCTCCAATATCAAAAAGCACAATTGCATCAATATTTGGCTCAACAAGCGTACTGCACCCTGTAACCGCAAAACGCGCTTCTGTTTGCCGATCAACAATTTCCAATTCAAGACCTGTTTCATCCAAAACACGCTGAATAAAATGCCTACCATTTTCCGCTGAACGGCAAGCTTCCGTTGCAATCAAACGATAACGCTTAATATGCCTTTGTTTTAACTTTAAATGACAAATCTTTAATGCTTCAATCGCACGATCCATAGCTTGCGTATTAAGAAAACCGTTATTTATTAAACCTTCTCCCAATCGTACAATACGAGAAAAAGCATCAACAACACGAAAATATCCAGGTTTACTGGGAGATGCGATAAGAAGACGACAATTATTCGTTCCCAGATCAAGCGCCGCATAAAGAGGTGGGGATTTTACTTGAGAAAACCGTCGAAGAAAAGGAACTTTGAGTTTTTTTGTTTTTTGAGCTCCTATCATTGTCTGACCATGAAACTCAAAAGCTGTTTCCGATTGAATAAAAACCTGTTTCTGTTTACAATATTTTTTTCTCTGTTGTCCCTTTATATCAACAAATATGGAGTGTGCCTCTGTTCGTGACAATGCAGAACGATTGTTTTTATTACTACCACACGGATCATAGAACTGATCTGCTTTAGTATCGCATGTTTCTCCTCGCTTCAACTCTTTTGAACCATAATTTAACGGGGTCATTTCTCTCATCCCTTGAGCGTTTCCCCCAATAAATAAACGCAAAAACTTTTCTACTCACTCCTAAATAAAGCAACAATGCAGCATCAAATGATAAAAGAAACCATTTCTTCTTTTTCTATCATCAAAATTTTCTACGCTAGCATTATTCAGATTTTGGTATAATCTTTTGGTTGTTTTCATGAAATCATTCTTCTCTTTATGAATTGAAAACTATAAATTAATCGTTTACGTTCACATTAATTTTTATAAATTATGCTCTTTTCTTTATACCATTTACCGGAGCACACCTCTATTGTAACAAACCTACACTATCATACTATTTGCTGACTCTTAAGGTTACAACAACCTATACATTAGTACGGTTTATAAGAAAAATTTTTTTAATCTCGTTATCCACACACGAGCCTCGTTTGTTATATACAATGAAATAGCTTTGATTATGCTGGAATAAAAGTTCTGTAGTACTACACAATGCAATTACAATAGCTGTTATTTTGTGAATACCAATAAAAACTATCGTTCAAAAAAACCTCTAGAATTATAAATTTATCTGAAAAATATTAATACATAACCAGACCGCTTAAAAAAAGAATTTAGTCTACTCATTATTGTAAGAAATAAATCGATTATTTCTAATCTTTTTTATTTTTAATAACTAACGAAATCTTTCTTTAAGCATTACGGGAAACACTAACTTGATTTTCTATTACATATAAAGAACTTACTGTGACTTTATATTTCATAAAACTCTCACTATTTCCAACAAATCATCTCGATATCATATTATATAAAACTTCTTACTTATTTAATCTTATAATTTACACTCAGAAATATAATACAACAATTTATGGAAAAATGACTCTTGTTAAAAATACTCGATGGATTCTAAGGACTGAAAGAATTAAGTGCTGCATTTAACCCTTTAAATGGTACAGTAAAAGAAAATACCTTACCTTCTTTAGTTTTATAGGAAATACGTACCTTATTGTTCTGCTCTATTTGTTTAGTCAAAACCGGCCCTACAGGTGATTGTGCCAAACAAACCGTTTCATTACATTGCGTATAATTAATAAGAACAGGTTTTTTAACACCTTTTACAAACATTTGAATCGGAACATTTATATCAGAATTTGGCAATGTTCGAAAAAGCATCACTGCTTGACCACTTGTCGTAGAAACAAGAGACCAACTAAAAATGGTATTTCCTTCTTGATCATGAACCGTCTGTGTCACATTACATATACCTTGCTTATGTTTGAGCTTTTGTTTTTCGTCACAAATCAAAGTCCAATCATAAAACTGCATAATAATTCGACGTGTTTCGCCAGGTTCTCCCTTAGGTATCGATAAGTGCGGTGGATGCACTGTATAAATATTATTGTTCTCGTTGGCAAAGCTTTCGCTCTTGCCTATTAAGGCAAGAGCAAACAGAATCTTTACTAACATACTTCTCGTTTTTACAATAACAGCCATTTTTTCTATTATCATCTCAACCTCAGAGTAATTCCAGCACCTATTCCCCAATGACCTCCAGCACTTGTCACAGACACATTCGAGCGAATATTTCCATCTTCAGATGTATAACCAGCACCAATAGCAAGTGCAGATTGACTGCGCCACAAACCACTCCCAAATGAAACACTTAAAGATCCTGGTATATCATAGTAACGTAAGTTGGACACCGCTAGGCCAATAGCAGCAGCTTGTCTTGCTTCTTTCCGAACATCCTGAATAGCATAATTCAATGTCTCAAACTTCATATCCGTATAGGATTTCGACTCGTTAACACCATCATTGACAAGACCACTAATTTTCTCATCCGTATACTTATTGGCATCTTCAA